>JADFQH010000266.1:1027-4010 GCA_022561895.1 Methanobacteriota archaeon
GGTATCGGCCTCGGCGATGGTTTCCGCGGCGTTTGCGAGTTCGTCCGGAGACACACTCGTCAGCTCCTCGACCTTCTCGGGGGTGAAGACCTGAACCTTCTCGCGCACCTCTTCGAACCCCTTCGTTCGCTCCTCGATGAACTCCTCATCGTGGAGGTCGTTCTCGATAATATACCGGATCATCCCGTTGATCCACGCGATGTCGTGACCGCCCTCGGTCCGGCAGTACTGGGTGGCGTGATCCGCGAGTTCGATCTTCCGGGGGTCGAAGACGAACAGGTCCGCGCCGTCGCGCACGTTCTGGACGAGCTGCGTCGCGAGGACCGGATGACTTTCGGTCGTGTTCGCGCCGGTGACGAGGATGCAGTCCGCATTGGCGATATCCTCGATCCGGTTGCTCATCGCGCCCCAGCCCATCGTCTGTTTCAGCGCCGCAACAGTTGACGAGTGACACAGGCGCGTGCAGTTGTCGATGTTTTTCGTGCCCAGTACTTGGCGGGCGAACTTCTGCATCAGGAAATTTTCTTCATTGGTCGCCTTTGACGAAGAAAATACCGCGAGCGAGTCTTTTCCATACCTATCGCGGGTCTCACCCAACTCCTCTGCGACCCGCGAGAGCGCCTCGCCCCACGAGGCCTCGCGGAACTCCCCATTCTCCTTGATCAACGGTGTTTCGAGGCGCTCGTCGCTGTTTGCGAAATCATACCCGAACTTCCCCTTCACGCACGTCGAGTAGGCGTTCGCGGGGGTCGCCTCGGGATCTGCGGGTCGAGTACCCAGAACCTCGCCGTCCTTGCCGTAGAGGTCGACCCGACAGCCGACCGCACAGAACCCGCAGGTGGTTTCCGCGACGTTCACCTGATCGAGGCGCTGTTTGCCGACCGCGTGCCCGATATCGAACAACATTCCTTCGGGAAGCGTGTTCGCCGCGAAGAACTCGGCGGTGTGCTCGCCCTCTTCGAGCACCATATCCGCCGCCTCACGGGCTTTTTCTCTAGCTGTTCGATTTGCCGTGTTCGCCTCGCGCTTTGCGCGGGCCATCATCTTCGCGACGCCCGATTTGCCCGAGATCTCCGTCTCGGCCGGCCGCCGGCCCGGAACCCCGCGGTTCGGTGCGGGACTCGTTTCGATCGTTTCTGCCCTGTCGCCCCGGATGACCTTTCCGATCGAATTTTCGTGGGTGAACCCCGGCAGCGGCAGCGTCGTCATGTCGGTCAGTCCCTGCTCGACGATCGAGCCGGTCGGACAGACCGTTGCACAGTGTCCACAGGAGATGCAGGTCGAATCGCCCATCGTCTCGGCCTCGCTCTGAAACCCAATGCGAGTATCGGGACCGTTTCCTTCCATTCGGAGCACGCCCGCGACCTGCACGTCACTACAGGCCTCGACACACCGATTGCACAGAATACATTTGTTCCGGTCGATCTGGATGAAGTCCGAAGTCGAATCGATCGGTTCGTACTCCTCGCGCTCGTCGAAAACGCCGTAGCGAGGGTGTTCGACCTCGTTTTCGATCGAGGCGTCCTGGAGCTCGCACCATCCGTTTTTCGAACAGGTCGTACATCGCAGGTTGTGATTCGAAAGGAGCAGATCGAGATTCACGTCGCGGGCTTCCTTCGCATCGGCCGTATTCGTCGAGACGTCGAGACCGTCCTCCGCGGGGAAGCTACACGATGGAACCAGTCCGTACTCCTCGGTTTCGACCATACAGGTTCGACACTCGCTTCGCGGGCCGATCTCGTAGCGCCCGTGATCCCCGGAGTTCCCCTCGTCGCCGCGTTCGTAATAACAGAGCGCGGGTACGTCCTCGCCCGCGTCGGTCGTTTCGAGCGCATCCAGCACTGTTTCGCCCGGCTTCATCGCAAACTCCTCGCCGTCGACGGTGATAGTAGTTTGAGAGTCCGTCACGTCGACGTTCGGGTCGTTCGCGGTCCCCTTCGTGAAGTCCTCGGTCAGGGGTGTTTCCGGCTGGGGGTTCTCGATGTTCGGGACGCGGGGCTGTGGGTCTTTATCAACGCTCATTGGGTTGTGGATTCGGGTCGTCGTGGTTCGGTTCGGTCGATTCCTGCACGATCCTCGCAGAAACCGGCCGGGCAGTACCCTTCGGTGTGGGCGTGGAACTCGCTGCCGAACTCGTCCATCGCGGTCGTCACCGGGCGCGAGGCCGTTCGGCCGAAATCGCAGATCGACGAGCGACGCATCACGCGCGCTAACTCGTGAAGCATGCCGATCTCGTACTCGCCGTCGTAGATCTCGCGCAGCAGGGAAACGAGCTGTTTGGTCCCTTCACGACCGGGAACACAGCGTCCACAGTTGCCCTCGCGGGCGAACTTCGCGCGTTTTCCCGCGAAGGCGACCATACAGCGGTCGTGATTCAGCCGTTCGATTACTCCATTGGTTCCGAGGTTCGAGGAGCGAAGCGATCCGGCGGCCGGCGCGACGCGCACGTCGCGGGTGATTCCTCCAAAGACGCCGCCGACGCAGGCGGCCTTGAACCCGCCGTCGCCGATAACGGCGTCGAACGCGGTTTCGAGCGAGTCATCAGTACGAAGTTCGATCGTCGCGGGCGAGGCGACGTCGCCGGCAACGGTGAAAATTCGCGTGCCGGGGTCGCCGTAATCGGTCTCGAACGCCTCGGGATTCTCGAGGGTCGCACGGACCTGCGCCAGCGTTCGCGGCGTGTGGATGGCGGTCGGCCGGCCGAACAGGCCGTGTTCTGCGGGTCCCGGCGGCCGGCGGCGGGCTTCGAGGCGGTCGTTTCCTTCGAGCGATTCGAGCGCCATCGTCATCTCGCCGGCCATATACTCATCGGGCCCGCTTGCGGTCTGGACGTTTACCTCATTGACTTCGCTGTCGATCGCGCCCGCAGCCCGCTCGACCCGTTCGCGCGCGAGGTCGTCCCGGTCCCCGAGATAGACGACGATATCGGGGGTATCGAGGATGTCGGCGACGACGCGTGCGGCGTCTAGCACGTCGATCGGCG
>JADFQH010000266.1:4020-4317 GCA_022561895.1 Methanobacteriota archaeon
TTGATGACGACGACCGGCGCGCCCTCGGCGTCTCGCACCGTCTCCCACGTCTCCGTGAGGGGGGTGTCGGTGCTACCGTCGCCGCGCCCGCGCCCGAGGAGTGCGATCTCGTCGAGCCGGTCGAACGCTTCCTCCGAACTGACGCGCTCGGAGACGAGCCCCTCCTGACCGAGGTCCTCGACGCTCGCGGGTTCGACCCAGCCACAGCGGGCGAGTGCCGTGCGCTCGCCGACCGAGAGGGGGCCCTCTTCGGGAATGGGAAGCGTCGTCGTCTCGGGATCGTGAGAAACGACGGCG
>JADFQH010000012.1:0-4244 GCA_022561895.1 Methanobacteriota archaeon
CGAGCCAGCTCACCTACGAGGGGGAGTTCGACCCTGAAATGTGGGCCGAACTCCTCGACGAGTATCCTGTTGCCCTTCTTTTTAGTGTGCCCACAGCCTACCGAATGCTCCGCGAGAAGGAATCCGTTCTCGACGGAGTGGACTTGAACCTCCGCCATGCCCTTTCCATCGGCGAACCCCTCTCTGCGGGGGTCGTGAACTGGGGCGAGGAAGTCCTCGAAGTGACGATCCACGACACCTACGGCCAGACCGAGACGGGCAACATGATCATCAACAACTATCCCACGCACTCGATCCGGCCGGGAAGCATGGGCAAACCACTGCCCGGAATCGAGGCGAGCGTCGTCGATCCCGAGACTGGCGAACCGCTTCCGACGGGCGAGACGGGCGAGATCGCCCAACGCGGAAACTATCCCTGCTTTTTCGCCGAATACTGGGAACAGCCCGAAAAGACTGAAAACTGTTTCAAAAACGGCTGGTATCTCTCCGGGGATCTCGGCTATCTCGACGAGGACGGGTATTTCTGGTTCGAGGGCCGGGCGGACGACGTGATCATCTCCTCGGGCTACCGGATCGGCCCCTTTGAGGTCGAAAGCTCGCTGGGCGAACACGAGGCCGTCGCCGAGGCGGCCGTCGTCCCCAAACCCGATCCAGAACGGGGTAATATCGTCAAGGCCTACATCGTTCTCAGCGAGGGAGCCGATCCCTCCGAAGATCTCATCGACGACATCCAGAACCACGTCAAAAACGAACTCGCGGCCCACGAGTACCCAAGAGAGATCGAGTTCAGAGAGGAACTCCCCAAGACTGTCACCGGAAAGATCCGCCGAACCGAACTCCGCGACGAAACGTCCTAGTTGACGAACAGCGGTCGCAGCCGACGACCGACCGCTCTCGGAATTTCACCGAGGAACTCGGCGGGATACTCGATCTCCGGGATGAACTCGATATTGCCCTGTGAGATCTCTTTCTGTGTCTCGCCGTAGTACGCCGTCTCCCACTCGCAACCGTCCACCTCCTCGTGCTGAGACTCTCCGTACCACGATTGTGGGTTTCCGCCCTCCTGCCGGGGTTTGTTGGCGAACATTGCTTCGTACTTGAGTAAACTACCACCAAGCTAATAACTCTACCCTACAAACAACTAGTTGTGTTTAAGGCACATGGGATCGGGATTACGAAGATATTATTTCTCGTACCGACTGGCGACGACTTCGCGGATTCGTTCTGCGGTTACCTTCCCGACTCCTTCGGCTTCCATCAACTCCTCCTCGCTCGCGGTCAGTACACCCTCGACACTGGCGAACTCCGAGAGAAGCGAGCGAGCAGTGACAGGACCGATGTCGGCGATCGCACCGACGACGTACTCCTGTTGTTCGGCGAGCGTCTTCGAGGACTTCTTGCCGTGGACGCTCACTTCCCGACTACTGATCTCCTGTTCGCGCCCGGCGATAACAGCTAAAAGATCGGCCGTATCGGCTTCGTCCTCGGTCCGGAGCACCGAGGCCCCGAAATCGATCGCGAGGCTCGCAAGCGCCCCCCGGATCGCATTCGGGTGGACGTTTCGCTCCTCGTACAAGCGCTCGCCCTCGATGATAACCACTGGTCGGGAGTAGTGCCGGGCCATATCCCCCACTTGCTCGAAGACCGAACGATCCCCTCCTACCAAGGTGTCGAGAAAGTCCGAAACGGATTTTCGCTCGACTGCCACTCTATCGGAAAGGACGTAATCGCCCACGTCGAGGGTTTCGAGGCGCGTGCTGATCCCCTCGCGCGTCGAGAGATCCCGCGCAATGGTCGAATCGAGTTCGCGCTGGTCGGCGACGATCTCGATTCCCTCCTCGGAGTCGGGGACGACGGGGTCGGCGATTTCCGCTGAATCCTCACCTTCATCCGGTTCCGCGTCCGGCTCGTAGGACTCCAACCCGTGTCGAAGTTCGTCGGATTCGCCTTCCTCGCTCTCCGCTCTGGCGTCGAACTCCGCGAGCTGGCGCTGGCTCGGATCGAGCTGCTCTTCGACTTCCTTGGCGACGCCCTTCAACTTCCTGAGTTCGGATTCCATCTCCTTTTCCCTCCTGCGGGAGATCCAGAAGTACGCCTCGTCTCGTGTATCCTCGGCGAGCAAGACGACCACCCGACCCTCGTCCTGTCGCCCCGTCCGACCCTTCCGTTGGATCGCCCGAATCGCGGTCGGAACGGGTTCGTAGAACAGCACGAGATCGACCTCGGGAACATCGAGACCCTCCTCTGCGACGGAGGTCGAAACGAGCACCTCGAACTCACCGGCGCGAAACTCATCGAGCACTTCTTTCTGTTCCTTCTGGGTCATCCCCGAACTCCCCTCCTTGTCGCCCTGTCCGACGAATCGCCGGGCGTCGATGTGTTGAGAAAGAAAGTCGGTAAGGGTTTCTGCGGTGTCGCGGTACTCGGTAAAGACGATCACGCGCTCGCCACCGTCGACGAGCGTCTCGATGGCGAGTCGGCGGGTTTCCGAGAGCTTGGGATGGAGATCGTCGTACTCGTCGGCCCGGCGCATTGCCTCTCTGACTTTCGGCTCGCTCACGAGTCGCTGGCTCGCCTTCGAGGCTCCCGATGAGCGGGCCTCGTT
This sequence comes from Methanobacteriota archaeon, assembly GCA_022561895.1. GTDB lineage: Archaea > Halobacteriota > Halobacteria > Halobacteriales > Halalkalicoccaceae > Halalkalicoccus. The sequence goes on from JADFQH010000012.1 coordinate 2,606, forward strand.
TCGCAGTCGCTCGAAGTAGGCTTCCAAGGCCTCGACGCCCTGGGATTCGACCACCTCGACGGCGTGTTTGATCTTCATCACCTCGGCGTGGATCGACATGCCCGTATAGCCCTCCGACTGGTCGTTCTGGATGAGTTTTTGAAGCTCGCTTCGCACGGAAAACAGCTCCTTTCGGGATATATCCACGCGCGCCGAAGAGAGCACGCCGAGTTCTTTGAGTTTCTCCAAGCGATCTTTGACTACTTCGTTGAGGCCATCGCGGATCTCGATGATCTCTTCGGGAACTTGAATTCGTTTCCACTCGACCTCGGTGTCGTGGGTGTAGTTTGCAACGTCAGCGTCCTCTTCTGTCATCACCTCGACCTCGGTGATCCCGAGGTTCTCACAGACCTCGAGAATCGCCTCCTCGTCCCCACCGGGCGAGGCGCTCATCCCCGTGGCTAGTGGGCTCTTCGCGTCTTGGTGGTACCGCTCGGCGATATAGACATAGGAGTAGTCGCCGGTCGCGCGGTGACACTCGTCGAAGGTCAAGTGAACGACGTCCGCAAGCGAGATTCTCCCCCCCACGAGGTCGTTCTCGACCACTTGAGGAGTGGCGATGATTATTTTGGACTCGTCCCACAGCGCGGCTCGCTCATCGGGGCGGACCTCTCCGGTGAAAACGACGATCTCCTCGTCTTCGATTTTGAGGGCCTCCCGATAAAATTCGGCGTGCTGTTCGACGAGCGGTTTGGTCGGCGCGAGAAAGAGCGATTTCCCGCCGAGTTCGTTCAGGCGTTCTGCGGTGACGAGCAGGCTGACCGTGGTCTTGCCGAGTCCCGTTGGAAGGCAGACGAGCGTGTGGGCGGTCTTTGCCCTGCCCGCGAGTTGGATCTGATAGAGGCGGCGCTCGATGAAATCGGAGGTAAGGAGGGGGTGGTCCACGCGGGGGATGCGCTCGTCCGTGGCGGCCATTGAGTGGTATTGCGCGTTCTCGTGGTTAAGGGTTCGTGAAGCGTGGTGGAAGTAAAACGGACGGATCGTTTATCTTCTGGTCACTGAAGACTGTTACTCTTCATATAGGGGCGGATACGCTATTTCCCATAGGTGTTCGTCTAGATCCGCAAAGTAGCCGGAGTAACCGCCCCAAAATACCTCTTGAGCCGGTTTTACGATTCGAGCACCAGCATCCTCGGCTTCGTCAAGGAGGGTATCGACCTTCGTTTTTGAGGAGACGTTATGTGCGAGCGTGATGCCTGAAAAGCCGTTTCCGTTCGCTGAAACGGTGGCATCCTCGGCGAGCAACTCTCGTGGATAGACCGAAAGCCATGTTCCGTTGAGAGTGAAGAACGCGATATCGCTATCATCGTCTCGGTCCTGCATGGGGAACCCGAGACCGTCTCGATAGAACGTAACAGATTCGTCCATGTCCGAAACACCGAGCGTTACGAGCGTGATCCGTGGATCCATACTCACCAGAACAAGCAATGAGCGATAAAGCTGTTCTCCGTCCCGATCAGGACATCAGAGGCTCCGTCGCCGTCGATGTCCCAAAAGCACGGTTTCTCGACGTTGCCGACGTGCGCGATGTCGTGCACTTTCCACTCGACGGGCTTTCCTTTCGGATTTTCGCGCCAGGCCATTTTCTGGCCGAACCATG
>JADFQH010000012.1:4254-13804 GCA_022561895.1 Methanobacteriota archaeon
CAATCGCCGCCGCAAGCGGGATCGTACGGTTCTTTTGATTAGCCAGTGTTGTCGGGGCTGTTCAACTCCCTTACATCGCTGTGGTACGCTGCTCGCCAGTTTTTGAGCACGCCTCTGGCGACGAGTTTCGGCTGATGAACGGTGAAACAGGACGGCTCGACCTCATTAGGACTGGATGAAGCCTCCGGCGGCGGATGAAAATGCGCGTCTCCCTGCACGTCGTACTCTCCGTTGTGTGGATGGTGACCCCACCGGAAGTCGAGGTCGTCCTCGGTGTAATGAAACTTGTAATCCCCTTCGACCGTCCACTGGATATCGAACCGACCTGTCGCACCTTCACGAAGACCAACGTTCAGAGTCACTACCAACAACGATGGATCGACGAGATCATCGAGCGACGCGGTCCCGAACGGCGCTTGGCGCTCGAAGACGCCGCGTATGGCAACGAGTGCCTCGCCGTCCACTGCACCCCGAAGTCGATGATCGGCTGCGATTTCGTCTCCACCCATCTCCTTAGTTCGTCGCTGGCGTCGAGTTCGGGCGATTGCCCGCAACGTGATCGGTCGCCTCCCCAATCGACAGCGCGGCGTTCGCGAACGCCAGATTTCGGCGCGTGGTCTGCCACTCTGTGACAGCTGTTCTATCCGCCGGGGTATCGGATTCGCTTCCCGAGAGCGCTTCATTACCGAGTTCGATAGCCAACTCCTCGGGCGAATCGACGCCGTACTCCTCGCGGTACTCTCGAACTTGCGCTTGTAGTTCGCCAACGCGAGTCGCCAACTCCTCCGTCGAGAGCTCCGAGAGGATCCGATTCGCTCGCTCGACGATCAGCGACTCGGCGGATCGCTGATAGAGCGTCGCCCCGTGTGGCCCGTGACTCGTGGTAACAAAGCCATCGGCGGCTAGATTCTCGAGATGTTTTCGGGCGGTTTTTACTGTCGTCAGGGCGTCGTCCGCGACGGAATCCGAACGTTTCGGGGTGTACACGTGGCGGATCACCTCTTTGACGCGTTCGGCTGGCGTGGTTTCCCCTTTCCACTCCGTTTTTACGGCCTCGTTTATGTCCTCGTATGCGTTCGGTGGCTGGGGCTCTGTCATGTGCGGTTATCGGGGGCGAAGTAATATAATACCTGCGCGAGAGAGCTATTCTACGTCGACAGGTGTTGATCCACCGCTTCTCTATCGTTCTCAGACCACACCGAGTTCACCGGTCAGACCACCAGAACCCCGACCCACATGGCAATCGCCGCCGCAAGCGGGATCGTCAGGTTATCATCGATAATGTACCCACGAATCGAGACCAGATGGCCGTCGGCGGCCGTCGCCGCAAGCGCACCCAGCACGGCGGCAACGACCGGCAGGAATGGAAGTGCAAAGAGCAGGCAGATGAGGAACACCGCTCCGAGCGCCACGGGTGATTTCGTCTCCGCTCCTTTGCCCAAATATCCCCCCACTGGATCCCCAATGGCGAGCATGAACATCGCGGGCACGCCGACCTCCGGTGGAAAGGCGAGCACTACGACGACCATCCCGACCATGTAGAGCGCGTATCCTGCGATTTTCTCCTGTTCGTACTCTCGGGTGAGGTTCTCGTAGATCCACCAGTCAAGTCCCGAGCGAAGCCGCACGAGTTCGAGGGCGAGCGTCACCGCTAGTCCGACAGTGAGCACCCAGCCCAGTTGTTCCCATGTAAAGACCCCGAGCAGATAGCTCAACGGCGCGCCGACTCCGCTTGCATGCACGAGCCGCCTGCCGATTTCGGCCACTACTCCGCCGGGTTCGCTGGCGACTCGGATAGCTCTTCGTATCCGCCCCGAACCTCGTCGAACGATCGCACACCATTGCGAAAATCGGTGAGCAGCTCCGTGAGATCCGCCGTCGGAACGCGAATCTGGGCCGTCGAATCGCGCTCGCGCAGCGTCACCGTCTCGTTTTCTTGACTCTCGTAATCCACCGTTACACAAAAGGGCGTGCCGACCTCGTCCTGTCGTCTATACCGCCGTCCGATGTTGCCCGAGTCGTCGTAGGCGACTTCTAACCCCGCTTCTCGAAGCTCACCCGCGATCTCGCGAGCGCGATCGCCCAACCCGTCGCGATCCATCAGCGGAAAGACGCCCACAGTCGTCGGGGCCATCTCGGGGGCGAGCGAGAGATACGTCCGCTCCTCGCCCTCTACTTCGTCCTCGCCGTAGGCGTGGGCCACGAGCGTATACAGTGTCCGGCCCACGCCGAACGACGGCTCGATCACGTGGGGCGTGATATGCTCGCCCGATTCGGTCACTTCCTCGACCGAAAAACCGGTCTTTTCCGTGGGAATTTCGTAGGCTCCATCCTCAATTTCGACCGCCACTGTTTCACCCTCGAACGCCGCCCGGTCGCGCTCGGCCAGCGTTTCGAGCGCGTCGGCGATCTCGCCCGCTTTGCTGGCGAACTCCGGTCCCAAATAACTCATATCTGGGTCGACCGTCGCACGTTCGGCGGTGATCGGTTCGTCGTACGGCTCGAAGACGGTAAACTCCTGACCGGAGTACTCGGCGTGTTTCGAGAGATCGTAATCGCCCCGGTAGGCGAATCCAGCAATTTCGACCCAATCTCCCCCCAACTCGGATTCGGCGTCCCAACAATCGGAGGCGTAGTGGGCGCGTTCTCCGGGCAAGTGCTGGCGGAACCTGAATCGGTCCATATCGACGCCGACCCGCTCGTACCATCCTTGGGCGATTCCGAGATAGTAGGCAACCCAGTCACTCGCGATCGTTCCGTCCTCGACGGCCTCTCTCACTGTTTTTTCGACGTACTCCGAGCCTTCTTCTCGCTGATTTTCGATCGGGTAGAGCGTCAGTTCAACGTCCGCCACCTGCGAGAGATCCGGCCCGTTTCGCTCGGGGTTGATGAACAGCTCCAACTCGGCCTGCGTGAACTCCCGTACCCGGATCACACCCCTCCGGGGACTGATCTCGTTTCTGTACGCTGGCCCGATCTGGGTCACACCGAAGGGGAGCTGGTTTCTCGCATACTCGGCGAGCTGAGGGAACTCCACGAAGATCCCCTGTGCCGTCTCGGGACGCATATAGCCCGACTGCCCGCTTCCGGGTCCGATCGTCGTCTCGAACATCAGGTTGAAATCCGAGACGGGTTCGTCCGCAAGCGCCGCACCGCAGGCCGGACAGACCAGCTCGTGTTCGCGGATGAGCTCCTCGACATCAGTTATTTCGAGGGCTTCTGCGTCCTCGATTTTCGTGTTGTCCTCGATCAGGTGGTCCGCACGGTGACTCGCCCCGCATTCGGCACACTCGACGAGCATGTCATCAAAGGTGTCCAGATGGCCCGAGGCCTCGAACACCGCCTCGGGCATGATCGTCGGCGCTTCGATCTCCTGATTGCCTTCCTTGACTGTAAAGCGGTCGCGCCATGCGTCTTCGAGATGGCGTTTGAGCGCCGCGCCCTCGGGTCCGTAGGTGTAGAACCCGGCTGCACCCCCGTATATCTCGTTCGAGGGTAGGAAAAAGCCACGCCGTTTTGCAAGCTCCGCGAGTTTGCGCGACTCACTGTTGCTCATCGAGCGCCTCCAGTAGGTGCGTATCCTGAACGATCCCGACGAGTTCGTCCCCCGAGAACATCGGGATCTGCTCGATATCGTTTCGGATCATGAGCTTTGCGGTCTCTTGGACCGTGCGCCGTTTGGTGACCGTCACCACGTCCTCGGTCATAAACTCCCTGACTGGTGCGGCGGGAATCTCGACGTTTCTCGTGGGGAGATACCGGTTTCCAACGGCCTTGATGCTCTCCCATTTCCAGTCGTCGTCGTCCCCGGCCATGCTGTCGCCGGTGCGAGCCTCGCCCTCGACGACCGCCGCGACCTCGATGATATCGACTTCCGTGAGAATTCCACAGGGGTCCGCCTCCTCGTCGAGGACGACGCCGTAGGGCTCGTCGGCGTAGTAGAACTCGCGTTCGGCGACGGGAAGCGGCGTCTCGGCGTAGACGCTGTTTACGTGTCTCGCGGCAAAGCCGCCGACCTCCGTCTCACAGCTCACGTCGCCGTTTGCGATCGCGTGGATCACGTCGGTGATCGTCACGATCCCCTCGAGGCGACCGTCGACGACGGGCACGCGTCGAGCACTCTCCCGGAGCATGAGGCTTGCAAGCTCCGCGACCGTCGCCTGTTCGGTCGTGGTCGGTGCCTCCTCTAACAGTAGCGCGAGCTGGTCCTCGTCGGGGTTCTCGATCAGGGCTTCACGGGAGACGAGTCCGCGAAACTCCTCGTTGCCGTTCTCGGTTTTGATCACCGGCACCGAAGAGAATCCCCCTTCCTGCAGATACTCGAGGGCGTCGTTTCGCGAACCCGGCAGTGAAACGGTCACGAGCGCCGAGCGTGGCGTCATCGCGTCTGCGACCTTCATGCTCCCCGCATACGACCTCCGGCGTCTTGTACCCCCCGATCCGTTCTATCTCGACTCCTTGATCGCCCACCGAATGCTCTACCGTCCGACAGAGGCTTGATCGGTGGCCGCCGCCCCGCGACCGACAGTATTCTACAGTATTGTCCATGATGGTACACGGATCCGTCGTAATATTCGAGAAGTTCTGACGTGTATACACGGTCAGCGGGATAACTACCCACTCCAATAGCATGCAGGTGCGTGTCCTTTACATCGGGGGGATAAATTCGAGTTTCACTCCGAGAAGTTTATAAGCTGCGCTATCGATTGTCATATTATGTCCACGAAAGCGACTCCGGCGTCCGCTGTGGATGGCGACAGCGAGGTTATGGCCTCGATAGACGACGCTCACGACGGAGAGCGCGTCATTATTGCCGACGTGACCACCGACGACGCGTGGCTCGCCATGCCGCTTTGTGAGGCCGCGTCGCTTTCGGACTGGCGATAGGAACACGTTTTTGATACCTCCCTTCGTTGCTTTTTCGCATGCACTACCAGGAGGTCCGCACGAAACGGGAGTTCGTTGCTCGGATGGAAACCGGCACAGACTGGCGCGAGGAGATCGAGACGCTCGCCGAAGAGGAGGAGATAGACGCGGGTTTTTTCTACGCGCTCGGGGCGGTCCAAGATGCGGAGATCTGGTTCTACGACCAGCGCGAAAAGGAGTACGAATCAGTCGAGTTCGAAGAGCCACTCGAAGTCGCCGCCTGTATCGGGAATATTTCGTGGCTCGACAGCGAGGGACGACGTCCCTCGGGCAGTCGGACGCCGTCCGACGACGCCGAACGCTTTGCTCACACTCACGCCGTGCTCTCGCGACCCAGCGGGCAGGCAGTCGCGGGCCACCTGCACTCGGGAACGGTCTTTGCCGGCGAGTGCTACATGCGCGAGTTCGAGGGCGAACTCCTCAGAGAGATCGATTCCACCACCGAACTCGATCTCTGGCTGTAGATGCACCCGGAAGACGAACGCTACTTCGAGCGGATCGAATCACGACTCGACGAGGCGTTCGACACCGCAGAGCGCGCCCGCGCGAAAAGCGGCGACCCCCGACCCGAAGTCGAGATTCCCGTCGCGAAGGACATGGCCGACAGAGTGGAAAACATCCTCGGGATTCCGGGGGTCGCAGAGCGCGTCCGGGAGCTCGAAGCACGGATGAGTCGGGAAGAAGCCGCCCTCGCGCTCGCGGAGGACTTCGCCGAGGGGCGGGTCGGGGAGTACGAAACCAAGGATGGAAAAATCGAGGGCGCGGTCAGGACGGCTGTTGCCCTCCTCACCGAGGGCGTGGTCGCCGCGCCGATCGAGGGGATCGATCGCGTCGAACTGATGGAGAACGACGACGGATCCGAGTGCGTGCGGGTCTTTTACGCCGGTCCGATCAGGTCGGCGGGCGGAACGGCCCAGGCCCTTTCAGTACTCGTTGCCGACTACACTCGCGCGCTGCTCGACGTAAGCGAGTACCAAGCACGGGACAACGAGGTCGAACGCTACGCCGAGGAGGTGGGACTGTACGACAAAACCACCGGGCTCCAGTACTCTCCGAAGGACGAGGAGACGAAGTTCATCGCCCGGAACTGTCCCGTCCTGCTCGACGGCGAGGCTACCGGCGATGAGGAGGTTTCTGGCTTTCGGGATCTCGAACGGGTGGGGACGAACAACCCGCGGGGCGGGATGTGTCTGGTGCTCGCGGAGGGGATTGCACTCAAAGCGCCCAAAATCCAGCGCTACACGCGCGAACTCGATGAGGTCGACTGGCCGTGGCTCCAAGATCTGATCGACGGCACGGTCGGTGACGGCGATGACGAGGAGGACGACGTCGACACGATCGACGAGAGCGAGGAGGAGGCCGACGAACCCAAAACACCGGCGGGACCACCGCGAGTCGCACCCTCCGAGAAGTTCCTTAGGGACCTGATCGCTGGCCGACCGGTCTTCTCGCATCCCTCGCGACCGGGCGGCTTTCGCCTGCGGTACGGCCGGGCGCGAAATCACGGGTTCGCCACGGGTGGAATCCACCCCGCGACGATGCATATCCTTGACGATTTTCTCGCCACCGGGACCCAGATCAAGACCGAACGCCCCGGCAAAGCCCACGGGATCATCCCCGTCGATTCGATCGAAGGCCCTACGGTCAGACTGGCGAACGGCGAGGTGCGGAAGATCGACGACCCCGCCGAAGCGATCGAGATCAGAAACGGCGTCGAGAAGATCATCGACGCCGGCGAGTACCTCGTCAACTATGGAGAGTTTGTCGAGAACAACCACCCGCTCGCGCCCGCCTCCTACACGTTCGAGTGGTGGATCCAGGAGTTCGAACAAAGCGAGGCGAACGTCCAGGCGCTCGCGGACTCTCCCCGAGTGGATCTTGAATCACCCGCTGTCGAAGAGGCCATCGAGTGGTCGCGCTCGTACGACATACCGTTACACCCGAACTACACCTATCTCTGGCACGACCTTTCGACGAGCCAGTTCGAGGCACTCGCCAAGGCGATCGACGACGGCGAGTTAAAAGCGGGCAAACTCGAACTTGCTCGAACGAAAACCGTCAGAATGGCGCTCGAAAGACTACTAATCGAACACCGCCAGACCGCAGAGACCCTTTCAGTACCCGAGTGGCGCGCGCTCGTTGCGACCATGGGGTTCGACGAGGAGCTCTCCCGCGAGTGGGACTCGTTGTCCGAAGAGGCTCGCACGTGGGACGGCGGCGAGAACGCGATGAAAGCCGTAGAGGAGGTCGCCCCATTCGAGGTGCGAGAGCGCGCTCCGACACGGATCGGCAACCGGATGGGGCGGCCCGAGAAATCGGAGAAACGAGAACTCTCCCCGGCAGTCCACACCCTCTTTCCGATCGGCGAGGCCGGCGGCTCCCAACGGGACGTTGCGAAGGCCGCCCGCTACGCACCCGACATGTGGGATACGCCCGGCGAGATCGAAGTGAGCATCGGTCGCCGGGAGTGTGCCGAATGCGGGAGCCGCACGTTCCGCGGGGACTGTCCCGACTGCGGGGGTAATACCTTCCCTCACTACGAGTGTCCCGACTGCTCGAAAGAGCTCGAACCCGACGAGGCCGGTCGCGTCGAGTGCCCCCGATGTGAGGTCGAGGGGACGAGCGTCGAGCGCCGAACCCTCGATATCGGTGGGACCTATCACGACGCGCTCTCTGCGATTTCCGAGCGGGAGGGGTCGTTCGACAAGCTGAAAGGCGTCAAGGGGCTGACCTCGTCGAACAAGACCCCCGAACCGATGGAAAAGGGGATTTTGCGGGCGAAACACGGCGTTTCGGTGTTCAAGGACGGCACCATCCGCTACGACATGACCGACCTCCCTGTAACCAGTGTTCGCCCCGAGGAACTCGACGTCTCCGTAGAGGAGTTCCGACGGCTGGGCTATCACGAGGGTACTCAGGGCGACCCGCTCGAACACGACGATCAGCTCGTTGAGCTAAAAGTACAGGACATCGTCCTTTCCGATGGAGCCGCAGAACACCTCCTCAAAACTGCTGACTTCGTTGATGAGCTTCTGACCGACTACTACGGCGAAGAGCCGTTCTACGAGGTGGATGAACGAGCCGATCTCGTTGGCGAGCTCGTCTTTGGGATGGCTCCCCACACCTCCGCTGCAGTGGTTGGTCGTGTCGTTGGCTTTACGAGCGCCGCGGTGGGTTATGCTCACCCGTATTTTCACGCCTCGAAACGGAGGAACTGCTTCCATCCCGAAACAAAGGTGTGGTTTCGTACCGAGGACGGCGAATGGCGTTACGACCGTATTGAGGATCTCGTTGAACCGAGGCTGACCGATCCACGAACGGATGATTTCGGAACACACGTCCAAGAACTCGATGAGGGTCTAGTGGTTCCATCGGCTGAACGCGACGGATCATCGACAACGCGGTCAATCGAGGCGGTTTCGAAACACCCCGCACCGGACCACTTACTCGAAATCGAGACGCGAAGCGGTCGGACACTCCGGGTCACGGCGGACCATTCGATGCGCCGCTGGAACGACGGCATCGAACGCATTCCGGCGAACGAACTCGAACTCGGTGACAGTATTCCGAGTCCGAAACGACTCCCGATCGACCCCCAATCGAACGAGGTCAACTCCCGTCCACAGCGACTGTGTAGCGACGGCGGCGAGATCTGGCTCGATGAGGTGGTGGGTGTTTCGTTCGTGGAATCGGACATCGATTATACGTACTCGGTAACCGTCGAGGACACACACACGTTGGTCGCAAACGACCTCCTCGTCGGGCAGTGTGACGGCGACGAAGATTGCGTAATGTTGCTCATGGATGGCTTGCTCAACTTCTCCGAAGATTATTTGCCAGATAAAAGAGGTGGAAAAATGGACGCGCCTCTCGTGATGTCCTCGCGGATCGACCCCGCCGAGATCGACGACGAGGCTCACAACATGGATATCGTCGATCGCTATCCCCTCGAATTCTACGAGGCAACCCGCGAAATGGCCGACCCCGACGAGGTCGAGATCCCGATCGCGGAGGAGACGGTGGGAACCGACGAGCAGTATCGCGGGTTTGCCCACACGCACGACACCTCTAACATCGCCTTGGGGCCGGATCTCTCGGCGTACAAAACCCTGGGATCGATGATGGAGAAGATGGACGCCCAGTTGGAGTTAGCAAGAAAGCTCCGGGCCGTCGACGAGACGGACGTGGCAGAACGGGTCATCGAATACCACTTTTTACCCGATCTGATCGGCAATCTCAGAGCGTTTTCCAGTCAGGAGACGCGCTGTCTCTCCTGCGGGAAGAAATACCGGAGAATGCCCTTATCAGGAAGCTGTCGGGAATGTGGCGGTGACGTGAACCTCACCGTTCACGAGGGATCGGTGAACAAGTATATGGACACCGCCACCCGCGTCGCAGAGGAGTACGGCTGTCGGGAGTACACGAAACAGCGTCTCGCCATTCTGGATACGACCCTCGAAAGCATCTTCGAGAACGACAAAAACAAACAGAGCGGGATTGCGGATTTCATGTGAGACCTCTTTGATGGGTAGCCGGATGGTGATATACCAACGGACAGAGGCTTTGATACTCTGTCGCCGGGGACGGCCGCCGGCGAATGTGTCAACCGTTCTGTCCGATGGTA
>JADFQH010000012.1:13814-19590 GCA_022561895.1 Methanobacteriota archaeon
CGCACTGGTGTAGATATTGGTCGTTCAGACTGAGTATCCAGGCGATCATGATTTCATCTACCCTCCGAGCCGTCGTCAGAACACTACGTCCGGTCAACCGATCCAGTCACGATCCGCCACGCGGCAACGAGGATCACACAGAGCGCCGTCAGCGCAAGCCCATATATGAACCCCATCACTACCGAGTAGAGGATCTCACCGGTCGAAAGCAGCATCACCACCGTGTAGAACGCGATCACCAAACCCGCGAAGATCCCCCATTCGAGCTGTGTTTTCGGCGCGCTGAGGTCGGGAGCCATAGATCCGTAATTCACTCACGAAAACATAAGCACTCTGGCCAAAATAGCCGGTTCGCCGTCCGGCAATCGACCCCATCCCGATCAGCAAAAGGCTGATATGTGTACTGATTCAACTAACAGTATGAGTTCCGCTGGCCCGCAGGGGTTACAGGCGTTTCCCGAGGCGCTTTCGACGCGCGAGACGTGGCTCGAACCGTTCGACTGGTACCGCGAGATGCGCGATACCGCGCCCGTACGGTACGATCCCACTCGGAGTACGTGGGACGTGTTTCGCTACGCCGACGTCAAACGGATCCTCGACGACGACGCGACCTTTTCTGTCGATCCCGAGAAGGCGACCGACTTCGTCGAACCCGAAGGCGAGGGCGAAGGGCTGATCCTCGATACGATGCTGTTCGAGGATCCGCCGCGCCACGACTCCCTGCGAAATGTCGTCGAAGGATCGTTCCGCCCGCGAGCCATCAGGGACCTCGAACCACGCATCCGAGAGCTTGCCGGCGACCTCCTCGACGACGTGCTCGCGGGCGACGGGGAGATGGATATCGTCTCGGATCTCGCCTATCCACTCCCCGTTATCGTCATCGCGGAGCTGCTCGGCGTTCCGACCGAGGACCGCGATCGGTTCAAGGAGTGGTCCGACGCCATCGTCGCCTCGACGAGCGACCGCGAGGAAACAGCGGAGTACGCGAAACGCCAACAGGAAGTCCAGCGCGAGATGGGGTTTTACTTCCTCCAGCTCATCGAGGACCGACGCGAAAACCCGAAAGACGATCTCGTCTCGACCATCGCGACCGCCGAAGTCGATGGCGAACCATTGGCTCGCGAGGAGGCGCTTGGCATGTGTATGTTGCTGCTCGTCGCGGGCAACATCACGACGACGAACCTGATCACGAACGCCGTCCGGTGTTTCGGGGACAACGGCCTGTTCGGGAGATTTACCGACGAAAGCCACGTCCCCACGCGGGCGATCGAGGAGGTGTTGCGCTATCGCTCTCCCGTACAGGCAATGACCCGTATTGCGACCGAGGAGACGGCGGTGGGAGGCCAGACCATCGAGGCGGGCGATCGCGTTATCGTCTGGCTCGGGTCGGGCAACCGTGACGAACGCCAGTTCTCCGAAGGAGCGTCGTTTGCCCCCGATCGCACCCCGATCAGCATCTCGGCTTCGGCCACGGCACCCACTACTGTCTCGGCGCGCCGCTGGCCCGTCTCGAAGCCAAAGTCGCCCTCTCGGAGCTGTTCGATCGGCTCGCCAGTATCGAGTTCGCCGAGACGACGCTCCGGCCGACCCGGAGCTCCTTCATCTACGGCGTCGAATCGCTACCGATCGAGTACACGACGGTCTGAGGACGGAGCTTTATCATGGCTGGCGTCGAACCCTGACCATGCACAGTGGGGAGAACTCCGAGGACGTAGACGAGGAGATCACCGAGATCGGTCTCGGGAAGCCAGTTTTCGATGGCGAGGGGAACCGTTTGGGGAAGGTCCGGGGATTCGATGACGCCGGCTTCTACGTCACGATGCGCGAGGGCTACGAGGCGATGAGCGTCGAACACGCCCGTTCGGGCAGGGACTTCGGCGAGGCAGAGCTCATGTGGCGCTGCATGGAGTGTGGCGAGATGGGCCGGATCGACGACGGGCTCCCCGACAACTGTCCGAACTGTGGCGAGTCCAAAGAAGCGCTCATGTACTGGACCGAAGACTAACCGTGCGAATCGTCGTCTTCGGTGCGGGGAGTCTGGGTAGCCTTCTCGGAGGGTTGCTCGCGCGCGAGCACCGCGTTACGCTCGTCGGACGCGATCCGCACGTCACCAGGGTTCGAAAAGACGGGCTCCGAATTGAAGGCGAGGTTGAGGCGCACGTCGCTCCGAACGCGACGACCGACGGAACCCGTCTCTCGGCGGATCTCGCTTGCGTCACCGTCAAAAGCTACGACACCGCCGAGGCGGCGCGAGCTCTCGCTACCGGCGAGTTCGGGGGCGTCTGCTCGTTCCAGAACGGGATGGGAAACGAACAGCGCCTCGAAGACGAACTCGACTGTCCGGTTCTGGCCGGCACAGCCAGTTACGGCGCGGTTCTCGCGGAACCGGGTCGCATCGAGTGTACCGGCGTCGGCGAGGTGGTACTCGGCAACTCGGACGCTGGCACGAACAGCCATTCGAACGCGGTCGGCGAGGCGTTCGCCGAAAGCGGGATCGAGACGACGGTCGCCCCCGACATGCCCCGTCGGCTCTGGGAGAAACTGGCGGTCAACGCGGCGATCAACCCGCTGACGGCGCTCATCGGAACGAAAAACGGGGCGATCTTAGAGGAGCCGGCGTGGTCGATCGCCAGCGCGGCCGCCCGCGAGACCGCACGGGTCGCGCGCGAGACGGGCGAGGAGCTGGCCGACGAGGCGGCTCTCGACGCACTCGAACGGGTTGCGACAGCCACGGAAAAAAACACCTCCTCGATGGCACAGGATTTCGAGAACGGACAACGAACTGAAATCGACGCGATCAACGCGTTCGTCGTTCGGCGCGCTCGGGGTCCGGTTCCGACGAACGCGCTGCTAACTGGCTTGATAAAAACGTGGGAACGCTCGAACGGACTGCGTTAGAAGGGGGCCTGCGGGCCTTCGTCGCTCGACCCCTCGTCGGTGGTCTCGCCGGGGAACGAGGGGCTCATGTCGCCACCGCCCATCCCGCCGTCGCCGCCCATACCGGTGTCCGCGTGGACCTGGTTGATCTCGGGGATCTCCTTGACCATCCGGCTCTTGATCGCCTGGATCGTCATCGGGGAGATGCCACAGCCGCTGCAGGCTCCACCGAGCATGATGGTCACCTCGCCGCTCTCGCGATCGAGGTTCTGGATGGCAGCGCTGCCGCCGTGCATCTGGATCTGCGGGAAGTTGCGCCGCAGGAAGTTCATCACGCGGTCTTCGAGGTCGTCCGCTCCCTTCGTTTCTGTACTCATACTCAGGCATACGAAGCGAGCGTTGATAGACCTTTTGTCTATGGTAGTCGTTGACCTATGCAGATCGCTTCGTCGATCAGCGGACGTTGGACGCGGATCGACGAAGCGAGTGCCTACTGATGTTTACCGGTACTAGCGCTCGACACCCAACACCCGGTGGAGCTCCGATTCGATCCGCTCGACGTAGATATCGAGGACCTCCTCGAAACGTCCCTGTTCGACGATCATGCCTTCCAGGCGATCGTACGGTTCGGCGGGCAGATCGACCGCGAACTCGCCGCTTTCCTCCTCGAACTGTGGCTCGCTCTCGTTCAACACCTGCTGATCGATCGCGTGGATCAGTTCGGAGTCATATCGGTCGTTCATATACTCGAAGGCGTTCTTGTACGCCCGCTGGAGTTCGTTGAAGTAGTGTACGTACTTGTCCTCGAACTTCTCGGGTTCGAACTCGGTCATACTGATCTCTCGAACGCCGCGAGTAAAAACGAGCCGGTGTTCGTCGGTCCCGTTTGATATCGTCAGTAGTAGTTTATTGATAGCGACGAGGATCAAAACCTGCTTCTCGTCGACATCCTACTGAACAGTGCGGGCCTCGCGAACAGCGCGGACGATGCGACGTTCGTTGTTCGAGGAAACACGGTCGATTCCGCTGGACTCCGACCGCTCACATCCCACTACTCGGCAATATCAGAAACTGCAAGTCGATTTTCGAACTGCAAGGCACGCGCGGACTTCATACCACGGGACGAAGCGATCTATCCCTGAGCAGATCGCTCCAAAAGAAGCGCATCTTCGCCGATTTCTCGTAACGAGAGTCTACACGGTCAGCAGGTAGCTTACCGGTCCTCCAGAACTATCCCAACAGTGATACACTGTATTCTGCGATATAAAATTCCTCGTTGTACTTTCGAGTCGATTCCATGTGTGTATTACCCTACCGGTCGTAGAGAGGGGTATGAGTGCTACGATTGTGGAGGTCGAACTGCCGACGGCCGAGTTCGCCCTCTCGGAGACGATTTCGGAACTCGACAACATCGAGTTCGAAGTCGAACGATTCGTCGCCCAGGATGCGGATCACATCATGCCGTTCGTTTGGGTGACCGGCAACGATGGGGATCGGATCAAAGCGGTCCTCGAACGCGACGAGTCAGTGGACAACCTCGAACTCCTCTCGGAGCTCGATGGCGAGTGGCTCTACCGCATGGATTGGATCACCCAGATCCAAGCGGTTATCCAAATCCTCATCGAGGAGGAGGGATCGATTCTTGCGGCGTTCGGCGACGAGTCGGGCTGGCAGCTTCGTGTGCTTTTTTCCGATCGCGACTCGCTTTCACGAACCTACGAGTACTGCCGGGAATCCGGTCTCACACTCGATATTCGCAGTATCTACGAACTCGAGGATGGACGTGAAGGCCGGTTCGGTATCACGGAAGAACAACAAAGCACGCTCGAAGTAGCCTTCAAACGCGGCTATTTCGATGTTCCACGGGCGATCACGCTCACCAATCTGGCGGACGAAATCGGTATTTCTCATCAAGCGCTCTCCGAGCGCCTCCGACGCGGACAGAAAAGCGTCCTCAAAAACACCGTTATCATCGGTTGTGGTGGCGAGTAATCACCGTTTTCGGACGTAAAGAAGAACGAGCAGCCCGAGAAGAACGACCTGTGCGAGTTTGTCGATCGCATCGAGCAGTTCGATCGTCGCGGGCGTCGGCCCGACGAGGACGTACCAGAGAACGATCTGTCCTCCAGTAAACGGGATTCCCACCGCATAGAGCACCGTACGGCGATAGTTCGCGAGTACGAGAGCGATTCCGCAGAAAAACCCTCCGCCCGCAAGGAGAAAGCCCACTCTGAGTGCGGGGATGGGGACGATGATGGCTAGTACGAGGTGGATCGCTCCACTCAGTGCTGCAAGCCCGATCGCGAGCCAGTGAACCGGCGTCAGCGAGTCCGTAGCGAGCTTCATAACCGTTGTACGGTTGGCATGTATTTCGCTTTCACGCCAACTGCCCACCGACAAGCCGATCCATGCAGTCGAGAAACACCGTCTTCTCTCCTTTCGGAACGGTCGCCCCGGCGGCAACGTCGTGGCCGCCGCCATCGCCACCGACGCTGCTTGCGGCATCGCCGACCGCCACAGAGAGATCGAGTCCGCGCCGAACGAGGAGGTGAGTTCCGCGGGCGGAGACTTTCGCGTGTTCTGCATCCTTCTCGGCGAAGGCGACGATCGGCTTTTGGGGGGTTATCCCGCCCGATCCGAGCGCCATCCCGGCGACGATTCCGACGATCGTCTCGGGGATTCTGTTCTCGGCGTCGAACCACTGGAGATGCTCTTTACAGGTGACGCCGCTCGACTTCACCCACCGTAATCCTTCAGAAAGGTTGCGGCGGTGATTCGTCAGGAGTTTCTGCGCCGCTTCGAGCGCATCCTCCCGATCACCGAGACAGACCGCAAGTCCCACGTCGGCACGCTCGTAGCGCGCGGTCGCGTTGAGTAGCGTCGAAAACTCGCTTGCATC
>JADFQH010000267.1 GCA_022561895.1 Methanobacteriota archaeon
CGATCAGCGCAACGCCAACGCTGGCGGCGGGCGTCAACACACCGAGCAGGCGAGTGATTGTCCGTGACTGGCAACGATATGATGGAGACGCGGGCGGGATGAAACCGCTGGCAACCCTCGAAGTCCACCAGATGTGCGGACGGGCGGGCCGCCCCGGTCTCGATCCCTACGGTGAAGCACTCCTGCTTGCGAACAACCACGACGAACTCGACGAACTTTTCGAGAGGTATGTCTGGGCCGATCCCGAACCCGTCCGCTCGAAACTCGCAACCGAACCCGCTCTCCGCACGCATATCCTCGCCACCGTCGCCTCGGGCTTTGCGAACTCTCGCAAGGGACTGCTCGAATTTCTCGAACGCACGCTCTATGCCACCCAGTCGACCGACCCCGGCCGTCTGGAATCAGTGACGGATAGAATGCTCGATTATCTGGAGCGAAACGGATTTTTAGAGCACGATGGCGAGGACATCGAGGCGACCGGGATCGGCCATACCGTCTCACGGCTCTATCTCGATCCGATGAGCGCTGCCGAAATGATCGACGGGCTCCGGAATGCAGAGCGGGCGAGCGCACTCGGACTCTACCATCTCGTTTCTCGTACTCCAGACATGTGGGAGCTGTATCTCCGGTCGGGAGATCGAGAGAAGTACACCGAGATCGCCTACGAGCGCGAACGCGAGTTTCTTGGTGATATGCCAACGGAGTTCGAAGCCGAACGGTTCGAAGACTGGCTCTCGGCACTCAAAACCGCTTCCCTACTGGAGGACTGGGCGAGCGAGATCGAGGAAGAACGGCTTACTGAACGGTATTCCATCGGACCCGGCGACCTCAGGGGCAAGGTCGAAACCGCCCAGTGGTTGCTCAACGCCGCAGAACGTCTCGCGATCGAACTCGATCTCGGTCCCGATGTGGTTGCCTCGATCAGCGCCGCGCGCCAACGGGTCGAACACGGCGTCAGCGAGGAGTTACTCGGACTCACCGGCGTCGGCAACGTCGGGCGCAAGCGCGCCCGGTGGCTCTACGAGGCTGGAGTCGAAACCCGCGAGGATATTCGGGCTGCCGACAAATCGGTGGTGTTGGGGGCGTTGCGAGGAAGAGAGAAAACCACCGAAACGATCCTTCGGAACGCGGGCCATCCGAATCCGGAGGTAGAGGGCGTCGAACCTGACGACTCGGCGGCGATCGAGACCGAAACGGACTCGCGCGGCGGGGGCCAAGCAGGGCTGGGTGATTTTTAGAATGGAGCTGTGTACGGGAACGACGGAGATCGAGGATCTCGATTCGTTTCTCGGCGATCTCGATACGATCGGGGAGCGCTTCGATTGTGCGGTCCAAGCGTTCGATGCGCGCTACATCGCTGGCACTGAGCACCTCGAACGGGCTGTAGCGCTCGCAAACAGGGCAAACGAACGCGGAGAAACGATTGCCCGCGAGCGGAGCGTAGAGATCCTGCTGTACGCTGCCGGACGAAGACAGATCAACCGCGCCTTCGAGATCGGCGTTTCAGAGGGGGAGTACGAGGTCGTGATCGTAGTCGATGGAGAGGACGAGAACAGGGCGGTCGACGCACTCACGAACGTCGCCGAATCCGCTGATTGGACACCCGGCGATCGTGTCGACGAGGAACGGGTCGCCGACTTTTATGAGATTACCGACGCCGAACGAGCAGCGACCGATGTGAGCCTCGAAGCACTGGTCTGTGAGCGGGTTGTGTTGTTGGTCGTCGAGCGGTAGGCAGACGCAGGTCCAACCGTTATCCGGCCAGCCGTCCAACCTCAATGCATGGGAGATCGAGATCCACAGGAGAGCGCCCGCGAGCGACAGCGAGAACGCGCAGAGGCCGCCGAATCGGCAGCAAGAGACGAGTTCGGTGGAATGCTTTCGGGGCATAAGTACCCTGCCACCAGCGAGGAGCTTGCGACCGAGTACGCACAGGACCCGATCGACATGCCCAACGAAACCGAGTCGATCGGCAGCGTCTTCGACCGACTGGAAGGCGAGCGCTTTGAGGACGCCGCGGAAGCAGAAGAGGCACTCTACAACGAACTCACCGGAAGCGAAGCAGGACCCGAGGAGTACAACGACGAGCGGGATCTGAGCGAGGTCGAAGAGAGTATCGGCCGCGAGGAAGACGAAGACCAGCCCCAAGGTCCGATGTGAGCTGTTGAGACTGAGCACTGACTGGCAGCGGCCGAACCGTCTTAGTTCACACCGTGCGTAGAGTGGGCCATGCCCCGCCTCACCGATCCCTTCTCTATTGGCGATCTCACCCTTTCGAACCGGTTGTATCGCGCCCCGCTGCTCGAATGTGCGGGAAACGATTCCAAAACTATCGACACGCTGATTCGCGAACTCGAACCCGCCGCCGAAAGCGGCGCGGGCCTGATCTTTCAGGGCGCGACCATCGTCCGCGGGGAGGGCGGCTGTGCCGCTCCCGGCATGACTCGCGTCCACGATCCCGCGTTCGTTTCGCAGTTAGAGCGCCTGACCGACGCGATCCACGACCACGACTCGAAGATCTTCATTCAGCTCGAACATGGCGGACTGCGCAGCATGGAGACGTGGCACGCCGGGTATCGCGCCGAGAATCCAGAACTAACCCAGCTCGCAGTCTCGCGAGTGCCTCGCCTGCTTTGGCTCGCCGACCGGCTCGGCGTTCTCTCATACGATCCGCACATCCTCTCGACCGAGGATGTCTACGAACTGGCGGCGGATTTCGGACGGTCGGCGAAGTACGCTGTCGAGGCGGGCTACGACGGGATTCAAATCGCGGGCGCGAACATGGGGATCGTCCAGCAGTTCCTCTCTCCATTCTACAACCGCCGAACCGACGAATTCGGCGGTAGCCTTCATAACCGAGTACGGTTTCTCGCCGTGGTTCACGACGAGATCCGAGAGCGCGCGGGCGACGTTCCGGTGATAACGAAGGTTCCGGCCGAAACAGGAAGTCCGGGGGTCGTTCGTCGCCATCTTTCGGAGCGAGACACAGTCGAGATCTGTCGGGCCTGCGAGGCGATGGGGTATGATGGGGTGGTCCCCGTTCAAGGCTCCGTGTTCTGGGATATGAGCCTCGTCCGTGGGAAGTTCCCCGAGCGCGCATGGGGCGACGAACGCTTTGCCGAGGGATATGGAGCGGCGTTTGGCTCCCGGTGGAAAGCGGTCGCGCTCGCCAATCGCCTCCACGCCCGTGGCTTCGGGTTCGAACCCGCGTGGAACGCGAACCTCTGTCGAGAAGTGAAAAACCGTGTTTCGATCCCCGTACTCTGTGAGGGCGGGATCAGGGGGCCGGAGATCGAGCGCGTGCTCTCGAACTCGGTCGCTGCGGTGGGAATGGGCCGGCCGTTCTACGCCGAGCCGCGCCTGCCCGCGCGGATTCTTTCTGACGCGCGAGAGCAAGCGGTCTGTGAGAACTGCAACAACTGCACTGTCCCTCAAGTGGCGGGCGAACGCGGGGTCTGTCGCACCCCGAGCGTGCTCGCACAGCGCGGGGAGTTAGCTCGAAACGGAGCCTACGATAGCTGATGGTCGAAATCGCACTCGCCGTTGCCATTGCGCTACTCGTTGGCGGCGTGCTCGCGAGCTTCGTCCCGCTCGCACCGGGGGCACTTCTCTCGCTTTTCGGGATCTACGTCTACTGGTGGGCATCGGGCTATTCGGAACCCGGAGCCGTCTTTCTCGTCGCCGCAACGCTGATTGGACTGTCCGCGCTGGCTCTCGACTACCTCGCAAGCGCGCTCTCGACACGCGCAAGCGGCGCGTCGTGGAAAACGACCGCCATCGCCGCCGTCGTGGGAGTGGGGCTGCTCTTTCCGCTAAACGCGCAGCGCGCGTCCGCCATCACCGGGCCGATCGGCGCGGTAATCGGCGTCATCGTCGCGACCTTCGCTCTCGAATTCGAGCGTTCGGGGGAGTTAGAGAGGAGTCTGCGGATCGCGGGCTACACCCTCCTTGGACTGCTGCTCTCGAAAGGACTCCAAGTGCTTCTCACGGTGGGTTTGCTTATCGCGTTTCTACTGGCTATCTGGTGAGCCGAATCGAATCGAATCGATGGCGTCAGTAGAAGTGGAAAACACCGTACCAAACTATTTCTACCTATCGGACAAATAGGAAGGAAACCGTGGCTCACCGCCGACAGCCTCCGTTACCGGAGTCGCTCGATCCACCCGACATCGGGTTCGTCGCCGCCTCGGGCGTCTATGTCGCCATTGCGCTTCTGATGTCATTCGTCACCGTTGCGGTCGCAAACGGCGCGACAGCGGCGACGATCTTCGGTGGTGTTACCTCGA
>JADFQH010000268.1 GCA_022561895.1 Methanobacteriota archaeon
CGGCGAACCTGGATCTCGCTTGCGTCGTCAGTACGAAACTCCTGGATGTACTCCAAACCGGTGATACGACAGAACAGTTTTTCGCTGTCGGGATAGGAGAGAAGCAGATACTTCCCCAATCGAACGTCCGAGCGATTGCCGGCTGTGACCGAGGCCTGAATTTCGGTGTCATCGCCGTCTTCTGCGATCTTCAGCCCTTGCGAGGCGGGAATGGTACCGATTCCAGCGTCGGTTCCTGAAGGAGTGATAGAACTTTCCTCGAATCGGTCGGTGTCGGCGTCGTCCGTGGAGGACGAAGCGGTAGGCGTGAAATCGCCGAGATCGGACATGATTCTGTCATCGAGCGACGGAAGTAAAACCCTTCTCACCGCCAACGCGCTTTTGCCCCCTGACGGGGTAGGTCCGGTATGCTTCTCATCCAGGGTGGCGCGGGCGGCACGACGCTGACCGGGACGCTCTTCGAACGTGGCGAGCGCGCACCCACGTTCAAGGGTGCGCCCGACGAGGACGCCCCCTACGTCTGGGTCTGCGACGAGTTCTACGAGGTCGAAAGCGGCGGCTCGGAGATGGAAATCGGCGACCGTTCCGTGAACGTGGCGTTCGAATCCCCCATGCCACGGGGCTTCGACACGCGCCAACAGGGCATTACCGCCGCAAAAGAGCACGTCCGAACCCAGTTCGCCCGGATCGGTATCTCCCCTACTGATGTCAAGATCGAGATCGAGAAGGCCGAACCGGGCGCGGAGATTTAGCTGACGCGTTCTCCTGAGTAGCATATATTCATTATTAGACATACATAATTTATTTCAAATAATAGTGAGAATATGAGAACAACGGCTCGGTCGGCCGAGCCCCCGCAGTACGAAATCGGACTGTTTGGCTGGTTCGCCTGGCCGGATTCGTTAGTATGTACGCGCTCTATTTCCTTGATCTCGTAGCTGAAGCGGACGTTATATCGCCGAGAGTAAGCCTTCCAATCGGGGTCGTTGCAGGGATCGGAGCCCTCCTGTTTTGGGTGGGAAATGATCCGACCATCGTGTATAGCAACGGGTGAGTCCGTCGAGCGTCGGTCATCGAACCCCACGACGCCGGGGACACACCGTCTGGAGAAAAACGTCTTCTCGTCTTCCCACCGCAGATCGTCATCCCACTCGTGTTACACGTAGCGGCAAATCAGCCGCGTAGTCAGGCGTAGACGTCGTTGAACGTCCGTTCGCGGCGCATTAGTTCCTCGATCCCGTGATCTAGAATCACGCTACCCATCGCGGTCGGTCGGTAGTACGTGTAGAAACCCTGACTGTCGGGAGTTCGCCTCTTTCGTCTGTCGACGAGACCGACGTCCACCAGTTCGTCGAGATGGTAATAGAAGTTGTGTGACTCGACGGTGACTGCCTCCTTGAACGCCGCGGCGCTCAGTTCGTCGTTGGCGACGAGGACTCGCAGGAGCTGATACCGCGTTGGATGGCCGATCGCCCGTTGCATGGCGAGGTATTCATCCAGCGTCAGCCCGCTGTCCTTCGGAAGCGGAAGCTCGGGCTGACGTACGTCGTTGCCCGCCCCTTGATTAGTTGCGTCGGCCATGATGATCGTCTCTTACTTATCCGTACTACCTGCGTATACTTAGCAATTGGCTACTAGAGAAGTTCTGAGAACACATGTATTTATATACTTGTTGCGAAAACAAGGGAACGTATGCGGCAGCGGATCATCGACAACCTCACGCGGACTGTCGGTGATTCTGACGCGCTCGTACCCGTCCATCGCGAGCAGTTTCTCGTGTATCTCATGGGCCCGTATCGGACGTTCGATATCGAACGTGTTCTCCCCGACGATACCGAGTACGACCCTGATGCCGTCCCATCGTTTGCAACGTGGAACGAGAGTACCGGTGAGTACACCGAAAGCGACGTTTTACGATTGCTCCGGGAAACCCGCGACTGTCTTCGAGAGCGAGCGTTCAACGCGTTTCTCGCGATCGACGTCGGGATCGATCTCGAGGAGATGGACGCGGCGACACAGAGTATCGAGTTCGCTCGTTCGAGCAACGTCGTCGTATTCGTCGCCCCGCACGTCGGCGATAACCTCGGTGTCGGCATCGAGATCGGGAGCGTTCTCGAGGATATACTGCCGACCGATCGGATGCAGGGAGACGCGCCCACCGTCGAGCCGCCGACGCGATCGAATCGAGTCATGGTCGCGGCGGAGCCGAGCGTTCGGAGCGCAATGCTTGGTGCGGTCCATACGCGGTGGGACGCGAGCGTCCGCACGTTTACGGATGTCGAGGATCTCTGCGGACTCTGTGCGCAGTTCTGTACGCATATCCAGAACGAGGAGATCTATGGGGAACTCGACCGAGTCGAGTAGCGGCTCTGCTCGCGTTCAGCTAGAAAAACGCCTCCTCACCGCTCCACCGGAGATCGTCGTAGGTTCGTGAGAGTTCCGTATCGAGTTCGCCCTCGATCATCCGTCGTAGCCCCTCTTTCTCGCGGGCACTGATCCGCGCGAGTTCGTCGGCTTTCGCCACCGCCTCGGGCGGCCCACGCTGGCTTGCGACCTCCGAAAGCATCTGTGTCTGGAGCGCCTCGCGCGTCACCTCGTCCTTCGTCACGCCGTACGGTGCTTCGGCTTTATACAGCACGTCGTCACGAGGATCGTAGATAACGAAGAACGTGACTTCGTACTCCTCGTCGGGATGACGGCGCTCGAAGCCCAGCGCGTCGCCACCGGCAGCGAAGGTCCTGTCGGTCCCTCCCCGCGAAACGAACCAGTTGGTGTAGGTAAGTTCGTTACGCACGCGCTCGTCACCCTCGCGCTGTTCGAGGAGGTGGATGAAAAACGCCGTATCGTCCGTCCACGGTGTCGGTACGTCCTTGGTTCCGAGCGCTCGCGTTATCGCCCTCGAAGAGGGGTTTTTGACGAATCCCGCGATCGGGAGATCACGGTCGAGGAAGTCGCCGACCAGTTCGAGATAGTTCTCGACGACCTGCCGTGGCTGCATCTCCGCGAGCAGCAGATCGGCGAGGTCCGTATCCCGGTCCTGCCAGTTCAGCACGTCTTTCGGATAGATCGGTCCATCGAGGACGAGGAGGCTGTTGATCGAGTCGACGTACTGGCGGGCATGAGCACCTTCTGCGAGATACAGTGAGAGCGCGTGAACGATCGCCTCGTTGTATCGATCGACCGCTGGTGCATCGACGATCCGCATTCGGCTAGCGTCCTCGTCGTACGTCCGCCAGTCGGTCGAAAACGAATGCCCCGGATCATCGAGATGGAGCGTCATAACGATCGTTCTCGACCGGTGGCGTTCGAGGTCGGTCGGGACGCAGCCGAGTGCGGCGTGGGCCGCGTCCATCACGACCCCGTTTTTGTACGTCGTCGGGTTGAGCGTTCCCGAGTCAAGCCCGTAGTTGATCGGATACGGCGGATCACAGAGGGCCGCATCCTCGATGGTTACGCGCTTTCGATACTGCCTGTCGACCGGTTCCATGATACGACGGTTGTTGGCGACGAGTGGGTCGAGGAGATCGGTCCATGCCCGCTCCGCCGTCGTCCGATGGTCGGCGGTGTCGATCCGACGCCCGACCTGGTGAGCCAAGCTGGCGATCTCTTTGACGTGGACCGGATCCAAGGTCATATCCCTCCCTCGCTCTAGCGCGAAAAAAAGCTGCGGGTAACGAAGAGTAGTTACTGGCGGGACCAGTGATTTCACGCATGGACGCTGCACTCGTTATCCTCGACGGCTGGGGACTGCGTGCGGAGTCGGATCAACGAACCCGAAACGCCATTGCCAGCGCCGAAACCCCGACGTTCGACCGCGTTCGTACGATGGGAGCGTTCGGCCAGCTCGATGTAACCGGGCGGCGAGTCGGCCTGCCGGAAGGACAGATGGGAAACAGCGAGGTCGGCCACCTGAACATCGGAGCGGGCCGCATCGTCAAGCAAGCCTACACCCGAATCAATGATGCGATATCTGACGGCTCGTTTCGCGAGAACGACGCGCTCTCCCACGCCTTCAACCACGCAGAACAAACAGGAGGGCGCGTTCATTTCATGGGTCTCGTCAGCGCCGGGGGCGTCCATTCGGACCAGAAACACCTCCACGCGCTGATAGAGTGGGCCACCGATAGGGGAACCGAGGCGGTCACTCACGCCTTCACCGACGGCCGGGACACGGACCCGAAGAGCGGATTGAGCTACCTCCGTGAACTCGAAGACGTGATCGAGGAGAACGGTACTGGCACGGTGGCGACCGTCTCGGGGCGGTACTCCGCGATGGACCGGGACA
>JADFQH010000269.1 GCA_022561895.1 Methanobacteriota archaeon
TGACCTGGCAGCGCCCACCCACCGAAAGTGAGTTCACGGGTCTGGTCGAGGACTACCTCAAGGAGGAAGTCCTCTATCGTGAGGCGCTGGAGATGGGGCTCGACCGTGACGACCAGATCATCCGTCGACGCATGCGCCAGAAGCTCGAGTTCCTGACCGCTGACTTGGTGGAGTTGTTCGAACCCACTGACGAGGAGCTTCAGGCGCATCTGGACGCGAACGTGGATCTGTACAGGCAGGAAGCCACGGTCAGCTTCGTGCAGGTCTATATAAGTGAGCGAGAAGGGGCGGGGCAGGACAGAGCCCGTGCTATGTCCATCCTGGAGGAGCTCAGCACGAACCCGGACGCAGATCCCGAACAGATGGGCGATCCCTTCATGTACCCCACAACGCACCGCGACATGCGCGAGCGGGAGCTGTTCGGGGTGTTCGGTGACCGCGAGCAGTTCATGCGGTTTCGCTCCCCAAACCAGTTTGACCAGACTGTCGAGGGCGAGTCGATAACCCTCGGCGTTCGGGACCCACATCTCGGTCTTTCCGGTCGGACCGCGATTCATCGGGCCGCTGATGGGTTTTGCGTTATCTGGGGGGAGGCGTTTCCGATGGCAGAAACACGGACACCGACGGCCGAATGGCTGTACGAACGGTACGTCGAGGACGGACGCGACGCCGTAGAGCAGCTGAACGGATCGTACGTCGTCGTTATCGAGCAGGCCGGTGACGCGGTCGTTATCACCGATCCGATCCATTCGTGGGAGTGTTTCTACACCGATTCCGATGGTGTACGCCGTTTCAGTACGGACGCCGGTGCACTCACACGGACGCTTCCTTCGGTAACATCCGACTGTCGTGGGCTGTGTGAGTTCATCCACTTTGGTCTGACGTTCGGCGAAACGACCGCTGTTTCCGAGATCAATCGACTCCCGTTCGATAGCTCGCTCACCGCGGACTCGATCGAGCCGCTCTCGCGGTTCGTCTATCAGCCCTCGACGTTCGATTATGCGGAGGAACTCGCCGATCGGCTCGAACGCGCCATCAAGCGACGCGCGAGCTATCCCGGAACGAACGGGATGCTGATGAGTGCCGGATTCGACTCACGGCTACTGCTCGCAACGCTCCCGGCGGTTGATATCTGTTACACCCTCGGGAGGCCACAGTCGCCCGAAGTTCGCGTTGCACGCAAGGTTGCAAGCCAGTACGACACACGCCATCAGACGCTCCTCGTAAACGAAAACTATCTCGCAGCTGGCCCGGAGATAGTCCAGTACACCAACGGGATCCGCGAATCGGTTCATATCCATCACCGCGGGAACACGGACGAACTGACCAGCGATACGATCTATCACGGGCTGTTTCTCGACACCCTAATTCGTGGCCGGTTCGTTCCACACGACACCATCCACCTCGACGTTATCGATCGGGACTTTCCGCTCCCCCGACTCGATCCCGATCCCGATGTGGCGGGTCACTTCGCCGACAAACTGGGCTTTTATGGGAACAGCGACGGACTGCTGATCGACTGTCCGGAGATCGACGCCGACACTCCCTCGCAGTTCCTCGAAAACACGATCGAGCGCCACTACAAACGTGGATTCGACCGAGCCGAATCCCGGTACAACGCAATGGCGCTGCTCGGCGTCAAATGCAAATCCGCCCTCCCGTTTCGGAGCCACTTGGCCGATCAGTTCCTAGAAAGTCTCGTTGCAGCCGACATCGAACTCATCGACTGGCATCTTACGACCCCACCGGAGTACAGAAACGACAGTACGTATCAGATGGCACTGGGAATGATCGATCCGGAGATCTTCCGCTATCGACCTCCCGACCGGCCGCATCGATCGTATCAGCTCAATCAGATGGAGAAGTTTCTTCGGAAAAAGCTCCCCGGAATCAGCCCGTTCGGCACGCCGTGGCCCGATCGTGATCGGATTTACGATCAGAACGATCTCGATCAACAGCTCTTTGCAGATCGGCCGGATCTTCACCCCCTCCCACCCCGAATCAAACTTCGTATCAACGACGCCCGCACCTGGCTCGAACACGCCGCAGGTGTCGTATCCGCTCGCCCGAACGATCTGGTTCGAATCGAATCGCCGCTTTAGTCCGGAACTCTCGGAGGGTCCACAGTTCTTGCTTTGTGAACGACCGAGCTGAATCGAGTGAGAAGCGAAACGAACCGGTTACCGTCAAAAATTGCCCTCAGTCGTCGCCACCGAAGATCGGGCCGCTGTCGTCTTCGTCGTCCTCATCGTCGCCGTCTTCTTCATCCGCATCGTCCTCGTCTTCAGTCTCTCCTTCTTCTTCTTCCTCGCTTTCTTCGGCCTCTCCTTCTTCCTCGGTCTCCTCATCGCCATCCTCGGTCTCCGTCTCCTCGATGTCGTCCGCCGTGTCCTCTTCGGTCTCTTCTTCCTCACTCGTTTCGTCGTCATCGCCGAAGATCGGCCCGACGCCGTCTTCATCGTCCGCCTCGTCGTCGGTTTCGTCCGTTTCATCTCCGTCCTCCGTTTCGTCTCCGTCGTCAGCTTCGTCCGTTTCTTCTTCGAATCCGTCACTTTCCTCGTCCGTCTCTCCGGAGTCATCCGCTCCCTCGTCCCCTTCGTCGGCGGGTTCCTCATCGCCCCCTTCCTCACCGTCGTCCGGTCCGTCACCGTCGTCGCTTTCGTCCAGTTCAGCGCCGCTTGGATCGTCCGGATCGCCGTCTTCGGACGAGATCGGCGTTGAGATAAAGTCGCCGCCGGGGAGTCCAGCGGTAATCGCAAGACCGACGACAAACAGGCTCACGCCCAGTACGAGTAGCATTCGTTGAACGGAGGTCTGATCGAGCCGAGCGCTAGGGGAGCCGGACTGTACCGGGGTTGGAAGCGAGAACGGCGTACGTGAAACGGCCCACATTACTGTGCTCTACAACTCCCTATCGCTTTATTATCGGTTCGGTAATGCGTGTGTGATCCTCTCATACCTACCGTATGCGAACCGCGCAGTTAAGTTCTCAACGGTCAAACGACCGCTGATATGAGTGGGTCCGATCTCGGTCGACTCCGGCTTGCGGAGCCGACCGGGGAGACGTGGTCGTTCTGTGTCTCCGGAGACTGTGTGTATCACGGGCCGTCATCCCCGTCACCGATCGGCAACGGGGTTGCCACGCACATCGATGAGGGGGATCTCTCGATCGTCAACCTCGAAGGCCCGATCCCGGTCGACGACGGGATCCCGAAAGTCGGACCGCAGAAAGGATCGAGTCCGGAGCTTCCAGCCCTGCTCGCCGACGCTGGGTTCGATGCGGTCGCGCTTGCGAACAACCACGCGATGGACTACGGCACTGACGGTCTCGCGACGACCACCGAACGGTGTGAGACTGCCGGTCTCGACACGCTCGGCGTTGGAGCGACCCTCGAAGACGCACTCACGCCATATTATTACACCATTAATAAGACGGAAATTGCCGTCGTCAACGCCTGTGAGCGCGAGTTCGGAACGGCAACTGAAAACACACCCGGAACCGCCTGGATCGGCCATCCGGACGCCACACGAGCCATCGAGACGGCGGCCGAACGAGCGGATGCGGTGATCCTCATCGCACATGGCGGGATCGAGTTCAGCCCGCTGCCACCGCTTCAGTGGCAGCGCCGTCTTCGTCGGTTAGTCGATTTCGGTGTGGATCTCGTCGTTGCGCACCATCCTCATGTCCCACAGGGCTGGGAGATCTACGGGGAGACGCCCATCTTCTACAGCCTTGGCAATTTTCTGTTCGATCATACCGTCCGGCCGAAAGCGGGGTGGGGACTCACGCTCGACGTGACGTTCGACGGCGAGACACCGGTCGATGTAGAGTTACTCGTTACCGAGGACGCCGACGAGTCTGTCAGCCTGATGGCGGACGAAACAAAACGAACGGAGTGTCTCTCCCATCTTCACCGACTTTCCAACCTGACGAGCGATCCCGACGCGCTCTCTGCACACTGGCAGGAGCTTGCAGTCCGGCTCTTCAGACAGCGCTACACGGGCTGGCTTCGCCGGGCCGCGGGCGGAAACCCCATCACGTTCCTCCGCCAACCCGGACGCCATCTCTCGCAAGATGGGATGTGGGAAGGCGAGGCCCGAAAGGAGGAGCTGCTCATCTTGCTCAATCTCGTTCGCAACAGCTCACATCGTTCGGTGATGGAGACCGCGCTTTCGGTAGAAACGGGGGTCGTCTCCGACGAACGCACACCCGAGATCGAACAGCGGGTTCGCGAACTGCTCTCGTGGACGGAGGATCAGGCGGT
>JADFQH010000270.1 GCA_022561895.1 Methanobacteriota archaeon
TGGCGAACGTGGTTTGACGACGTCGTGCCCAGCCCGACGCGCGACACGCCGGTCCCGTGATCCTGCGGGCGGCCTGGGTCGTCCCCGTCGGTGCGCCGCCTATTCGCGACGGCGGCGTGCGAATCGAGGAAATCGAGCAGCTCTTTCCGTTTCTCGTCGGGCATGCCCCACCTCCCAAATAGTTCGCGCCGTTGCTCGTCCATCTCGGCGAGTGCTTCCTCGTTCCCTTCGATCAGCGGCGCATCCGCCGAATGGGCGTAGACCGTCGCACCGCTTTCGCGCTGAATCTCTCCCGCCAGCCCGGCGTGGTCGGGATGAAAATGCGTGAGGACGACCTGCTCGATATCCGAGAATTCCTGACCGTGCTCGGAAAGCCCGTCGCGGAGCTGCTTGCGGGTTCGCTCGGTCGCAATGCCGGTATCGAGAAGCGTCACTGGCTCGTTTTCGAGAAGGTAGGCGTTGTTTCGCCCCTCGAACTCCTCGTTCCCGAGCGCGATGGCGTGCATACCCGTTTCAGGAACTCGCCGGTATTAAAGGGGGTGCTATGACCAGTGAGATAGTTAACGAAATTCGCGTATTGGGCAAAGATATTTTACAGTGGAATCCGATTCGCCCGTATGGCATTCACGCTCTCGGATGAACACCGAGCGATCCGCGACGCGGTGCGCGAGTTCGGCGACAACGAAATCGCGCCCGTCGCACGAGAACACGACGAGCGAAAGGAGTACCCTAAAGAGCTTATCGAGGAGGCCGCCCGCTACGATCTGGTTGCACCGAACATCCCCGAGGAGTACGGCGGGCCGGGGATGGATCTGCTTTCGAGTACGGTCGTCACCGAGGAGCTCTGGCGAGCCGATCCGGGAATCGGCAGCGCGATCGGTTCTAGAGGGTTCGGATCGAGCATGATCCTCGAGTTCGGCGACGAATGGATGAAAGAGGAGTGGCTGACCGCCATTGCGGGCGGCGAGTCGGCATGTGCGAGCGCGATTTCCGAGCCCGCCCACGGAAGCAACGTCGCGGGGATGGAGACGCGCGCCGAGCGCGATGGCGACGATTGGGTCCTCAACGGCAACAAGATGTGGATTACCAATGGAACGGTCGCCGATGTCGCCGTTGTGATGGCGAAGACCGATCCCGAGGCCGGAAAACGCGGGATCAGCGCATTTCTCGTGCCCACCGACACCGAGGGATTCTCAGCCGAGAAGATCGACAACAAGCTCGGCATTCGAGCCTCGGATCTCGCGGAGTTGCTCCTTGATGACGTGCGCGTCCCCGAAGAGAACGTCATTGGAGAAGTTGACGAGGGCTTTTACCAGCTGATGAACTTCTTCGGTTCCGGACGGGTCAGCGTCGCTGCTCAAGCAGTCGGTGCTGCACAGGGTGCGCTCGACGCTGCGCTCGACTACGCTTTCGAGCGCGAGCAGTTCGGCCAGAAAATTGGCGAGTTTCAGGCCATCCAGCACAAGCTCGCGGAGATGGCGACAACGGTTGAAGCGGCCCGCTCGCTGACCTACCGGGCGGCGGGGATGGTCGAGGCGGGCGAACAGCGGTCCGCGATGAAGTTCGCGAGCATGGCGAAGCTCTTTGCGAGCGAGAGCGCAGTCGAGGTCGCAGACGAGGGCATTCAGGTCCACGGCGGAGCCGGATATGTCACTGACCACGCCGCAGAACGCTACTATCGGGACGCCCGGATCACCAAGATCTACGAGGGGACGAGCGAGATCCAGAAGAACATCATCGCCGACGGGCTTCGCTGATCGAAAGGACCAGTATCAACGGTAGAGAACGCACATCATGCCCGAAACCCCACCAAACTGGGAGTTCAAAGAACGCGATATCGTCATCCTTCGAGAGCTCTCTGCGAACCCACAGATCTCCTCGCGCAAGCTCACGGAGATCCTCGATGAGGAGTACGGGATCGACGTTTCCCACGTGACCGTCAGCGAATCCATCCGAAAAATGCGTGAAGAGGGTGTCTTTCGCGAGGCAGTCGTCCCCAACGAGGAGTACTTTATCTTTGGCTTATTCGAGTTCCGGTTCAACCCCGAGAACTTCGAGGAGGGCTGGCGCGATGCGATGGAGTACATCCGCGAGGACCAACATACCCTCTTTTATTTTCTCTCCGATGGCGAGTACCAGTGGAAATCCGTGATGATGTTTCCCGATCGACAGTCAGAATCACGGTGGATCCACGAGTTCTACAAGGCCCACGGCGCGGTGATCGACAACATCCGTAACTCGGTCATTCACAACGTGCTCAAGTTCCGGACCGATCCCGAACTCCTGAACGACCTCTCGAAGACGGGCGAGTAATCGGACGATACTGAGCGCAAGGAGACCACGAGAAGTTTAGCTCGTTGCGGTGTGAGTGGCGCTGTCCGGACCCTCGATCGGAATATCGATTTCGAGCGACCCATACCAGACCACTGGACGTTTTGCCTGTCCCTCTTCGACGAACCGAATCAGTCCGAGCGCTTCGAGATCGGTCAGCGTATCGTGGACGATATGGACATCTCGATCGACCATGCGGGCAGTCTCATTGATGCTTGCAGGCTCGTCCCGTGCGATTGTACGAAGCAGTGCAATCGTTTTCTCGCTCAGGACCTGATTGAGCCGCCCGTCGCTCGGCAGACTCAGGCCGTACCGATCTCTCGATCCGAGATCGTCTCCACGGTCGATCGCTTCGGCGGCCTCTCTCATCCGCGCTCTGGCCTCCGAAACCGATTCGACGCGAACGACGAAGGTTTTCTTCGCGTCAGTATCCGTGTTTTCAGTCGTGTTCATGGCTGTTGATCTCCTCTTGGAACCGATCCATTAGCGGTGCAATGCCGGGAAACTCATCGAGGACGGTCAGTTCGCCGCGAACGTGCTCGTGGTGCTCGCCAGCTTTGTGGCCGTTGTCGAACTGGATGATCGCGTCCTCGCTCGGATAGCCGTAGTACATCCGGTAGTGAACTCCTTCCGGATAGAGTTCGTTCGTCGGCACGCGACGGACGTACACCTCTTCTATCGCACCGCTTGGATGTTCGACCCGATAGTCGTAGACAACTCGGTCGTCTTCTGTCCCCGGCATCTAGCATTGTTACGAAGTACAACGGTATAGTGCTGTCTGTTGTAGCGAAGTACTGTCAGACGACGCCGATGTAGGCGTCGCGGATGTACTCGTCTTCTTTCAGCGCCGCCGCCTCGCCCGAGCGGGTGATCTCGCCGCGTTCGAGCAGGTAGAGCCGTTCGGCTTGGTTCATCGCAAACGTCGAGTTCTGCTCGACCAGCAGGATCGTCATCCCGCTTTCTTGAAGCTGTTCGATTGCCTCAGCAATGTCCTCAATGATGATCGGCGCAAGCCCAAGTGTCGGCTCATCGAGCATCAGCAGATCGGGATCGCTCATCAGCGCCCGACCAATGGCGAGCATCTGCTGTTCACCCCCGCTCATGGTGTGTGCTTCTTGCTTGCGGCGTTCGTCCAGACGGGGAAAGAGTTCGTACACCCGCTCGAAGTCGCGTTCGACAGCCTCACGATCCTCTCTGAACTGTGCGCCCATCAGGAGGTTTTCATGCACGCTGAAGAAATCGAAGAGATCGCGGTCCTCGGTGCAGTGGATCAGCCCTCGGCGGACGATCTCGCGTTCGGTGAGCTCCGCGATCTCCGTATCCCTAAAGCTAATCGATCCTTCATAAGCTTTGAACCCGCTCGCAGCGTTCAACATCGTCGTCTTTCCGGCCCCATTGGGTCCGATCACGCCGACGATCTCGCCCTCCTCGACTGCGATCGAAATCCCGTCGATGACGCGCGCGCCATTGTAGGAAACCCGGAGATCCTCGATCGAGAGCAGCGTCATTCTGTCACCTCCGCACCCGCGAGATACGCCCGTTTGACGCGCTCATCGTCGGCGATTTCTTCAGGACTCCCTTCGGCGAGGAACTCGCCGTTGTTGATGACGATCACGCGGTCAACCAGCTCCATCAGTCCCTTCATGTTGTGATCGATAATCAGAATCGTCACGCCCTCGGCGTGGACCGCTCGGAGCTGCTCCGAGAGTTCGCGGATCTCGGCCTGATTGAGACCGGCAAACGGCTCATCGAGTAAGAGAAGCTCGGGTTCGGTGGCGATCGCCTTCGCGATTTCGAGTCGGCGCACGTCGGCGAGCTCGCGCTCGACCGCGCCCGTGAGTGTGAGTCGCCACTGGCTCTCGTCGATGGGGGCAGGGCTATCGTTAAGCCAGGAG
>JADFQH010000013.1:0-13533 GCA_022561895.1 Methanobacteriota archaeon
ACGAGCAACGCGACGAGGTGAGCGTTGTCACATTTGCCGGTGAAGAGGCCGAGGTCCCCCTTCCGCCGACCGATAGCGTCACGATGGCTGCGCGCCACTTGAAGGAGCTACCGACACGGGATCGAACGCCGCTGCCGGCGGGGTTACGGACCACGAGCGAGGTCCTTGAACGGGCCGATCCCGCTGTCGGCGTCGTCGTGTTGGTCACTGATGGCGGCGCGAACGCGGGGAACGGAAACCCGACTGCGGAGACTCGCCAGGCGGCGCGGCGACTCGCTGCGTTGGACGCACACGTCGTCGTCGTTGATGCGGGCGATCCCGACGGGAGAACGAGCCTCACCGAAGAAATCGTTCGGACGACCGACGGCGAGCGCGTGGCGCTATCGACGCTTTCGGCCGAGCAGGTCGAGATGACCGTGGCACGTGCCCGCGAGTGACCGTGACCAGCGAAAGTTTTACAAGTTAGATTGTAGTCTGGGAAAGTAGAGTTTCGATGGCTGAGACAGAAACCGTTCACGACCGGATCGTCCACGCACGAAGCGAGGTAACGCCCACGGCGGCCCTCATGACCGTCGCGCTTGCGGCCGCACTCGGTTTTACTCTGTTTTTTCTACAGGACCCGCTGGCCCACGACGCAATGCACAACTTCCGGCATGCCGCGGGGATCACCTGCCACTGACTATGATCGTCGATTCACTCAAACGCGGACTCGCGGCGGGCGTCGTCGCGGGGCTCGCCTACGGGCTGTTCATGGCACTCGTGGGTAATCCGTTAGTCGAGCACTTAGAGCATCTCGCCCACCACGATGGTAGTCACGGACACGACCATTCGCACGCGGTTTCGGATCTGACGACCGCCATCGTCAGTGTCGGCAGCGGTGTCCTGTGGGGTATCCTGCTCGGCACAGCGTTCGGCGTCGCCTACTACCTGTTCGAACCGGCGCTGCCCGGCGTCGGGAGCACAAAAGTGTACGTTCTCGCGGGTGCCAGCTTTCTCACAGTCTCGGGCGTGCCGTGGCTCGCGCTGCCGCCGGTCGCCCCTGGGACCGAGCAGGCGCTCGCGACCGATGTCCGACTCGCGATCTACGGCGGGCTGATGATTCTCGGCGCGACGATCTGTGTGCTGTCGATCGCTGCATATCGGTCTGTACAAGACGAATACGGACGGTTCGCCGCAGTCGGACTCGCCACAACGCCCCTCGTGCTCTGTACGATCCCGATCGTTCTCGTCCCGACGAACGTGCTCACCGCGCCCGAACTCGCCGGCGTGTTTCTGTGGCTCGTCGCCTTCGGCCAGATCGCGCTTTGGGCGGTCATCGCGGGCGTCTACGCGTGGCTTGATCGGCGAGTCGACAGTGAGGCCCCGACGTTGAACGATCTCGACGATACCGCGACGGGTGTCTGAACCGTGCGACAACGCACCGATGAACAGCGCGACCGCGAACTCACGTGGATCCTCGTCTGTACGAACCAGCGCAAATCAGAGTACGCTTGTTGTGCTGATGCGGGCGGCGAGGCCGTTCTCTCGGCAGTGAAGTCGTGGCTCCGCGAGCGCGATCTGTTCTGGTCGCAGGCGGCCGTCGTCGAGACGACTTGTCTCGGACTCTGTAGCGAGGAGGGGACTGCCGTGGCGTTCCAGCCCTGCGATGAGTGGTACTCAGACGTCCGTCAAGCGGATGTAGACCAACTCCTTGCCCGGGAGTTCGAATCCGACGCGGCCGACCGCGACGGGAACGAACAGCCAGTTGCTTGAGCGCGAGGGCAGTAATGGGACAGGTTCCATCTTATTCCATCCGCCCTCCTCATATCATTGAGCGACGCAATCGTCCAGCTATCGCGCCGTGATGGTCAGAATATCAAAAGAGGTCCTTCTCGACGGTTTTCGCCCCTCCGCCAACGCGCCAGACACGGGATTCGATGCCCAACGCCTCGACTTCCTCGACGACCTCGTCGACGGACTCGGCGGTTGTGTTGAGGTATGCTGTCGCACCCGTATCCGACGAGAAGTAGACTGGAACGCCCTTCTCACGCAGGCGGCGGGTCGTCCTGAGCAGCCGAAGGGTTTCGGGCTGCCAGTAGATCCACCGCTCGGGTCCAGTCATCGTGACCGCCAGTAGGCTCAATGAGTCTTGCTCAGCGAGCCCGAATGCCGAGGTGAAGTCACCCTCTCGAATCGCTCGCCGCATCTCGGCTACCGCGCCATGGACATAGGCAAGGCGTCCCTCAAAGAGCGGCGACCGTGGCGTTTCCTCATGGGCGCGTGCAGTTCGTTTATACTTCGGCACGAGCCCGATAACCATCCGGAGGTCTTCGTCGAATGCGTCAGTTATCGATTCTGCGACACAGTCCTCGTCATCCATGCTTGTCCGGAGATGGGAGAACCCACCCGTGACGCTCCGTGCTGCGGAGGTCGCGCCGCGACGGGCCAACACCGAAAGCTCACGTTGAGTGAGGTTGATGCCTGCTGCTGTCGTCGCGGCTAAGGCAAGGGCGGCGAACGCTGACGCCGATGCGCCGAGTCCCACATTCGAGGCGAAATCGTTCTCGGATTCGATCCGCGCACCTGACTCGACGCCGGAAAGTTCTCTGATTCGATCGAGGACGGTCGTGACACGCTCGTACCCCGCGGTGTCGATCCCGGTGCCGTTGACGAGACAGGTGTCCGATCCGTACCCGAACTCTACGGTCGTTCGCGTCGCTGATGGTGCCGTACAAACCGAAATCGATTCGTGGTACGGGATGTTACGCTCGGGAGCACGAAGACCATGATACTTGATCAATCCCTGAATCGGATATGCACGCGCAGTTGCCTTCATAGTTCATGCGTGGCGTAGATTCGTTGATTCGCTACTCCTCTGTAGTGTCGACGACCTCGTAACCGATGTTCTGTTCGTGGAGTTTGTCCGTGTGCGCCGAGATTCTATTGGTGACTGCGATTAGCAGGACATCGAGTCCCTTCGTGGCCGCCTCCTAGACCGCAAGCGGGGTCCCGAACTGGATATCGGGCTCCAGTCCCGCGGCATGGATCGCGGCGAGTGCCTCGGTGCCAGCAGCCGCGAGCAGGTCGTGCACCTCGGCGCTGTCGGTGAGAGTACTCGGATCGACGGCCACACTTCCGCCGTCATCAACCTGTGGCACGGAGACGACCGTCACCGTCCCTAGTTCGTAGTCAAGTACGCCCTTGAATTCCGTGACACCGACGTCCCGACCTTCCTCGGCATGTGTGATTGCAACCGCCGTCGCGTCCCCGCTTCTGCCAGGAGTTGCCCGGAGAACGCCATCGTGCATGGAGAGCGTTACCGCCTCACCCTCTTCGATTGGCGCGGTCGCGATCGCGGTTTCGATTTCGACGTGACCGATGACGTCCTCGGAGACGTGTCGGACGAATCCGCGGAGGTTGTCGGTTTGGGAGATAATCCAGTCGACACCTTCCTTTGCTCACCTCGTAGCGTCCGCGACCGTGTTTTTGAACGAAACCTTGCTTGACGAGGCCTTGTAAGTAGTCGCTCACCGCTTGGGCAGTAATGCCGATGGTGTCGGCGATCTCTTGTTGACTAACCGCCGGCTGTCGTTCGGCGATCTGAACCAGGATTTGGTAGCGCGTGGCGTCTCGCTTGTTCTGGAGGACACTTGAACTCCTGGTCCTGTTCGCGTTCTCTGCCATCAGTTCCTGTCGGTTGTGACTACTCAAGTAGTTTTGGTATAGTACTGACTGAGTTGGAGTATATCCGATGATCTCCAGTGTGTGTACAAGTTGTGTTTCTCTAAACCAACCAAAATTGTTTTATGCCCTACCACACTTGTTCTTGATGATGTCCCACGTAGCGCTCCCCCATGATGCGAAGGCGGGCCCGACGAAGCCGGAGGTCAGGGCCGTCCTTCTCGACAAACTGGGATTACGAACGACCGATCATTTTGTGGAGGTCGGTTCGTGTACCGGTGCTGTGACTATCGAGGCGGCCCAGCGTGCCGGACGAGTGACCGCCCTCGAACGCAAATCCGACCGCCTCGAGGTCACACGAGAGAACCTCGCGGCCAACGAGACCACGGCGGAGATCGAACTCCGGGAAACAGAGGCTCCCGACGGACTTCCTGCGGATGCCGATGCGCTGTTCCTCGGCGGAAGTCGTAATTATGAGGCGGTACTCGATCACGTCGCCGAGACGGGGATCGATCGGGTGATCATGAACGTCTCCCGGCTCGAAGTCGCTGGTCGGGCGACCGAGGCGTTTCGCGATCGGGACCTGCTCGAAACGGTCGTCCAGTTTCAAGTGAGCCACGGTTACGAACTCGCTGGCGCGACGAGCTTCGATTCGGACAATCCGGTGTATATGCTGATCGGCGGTACCGAGCCGGAGGTCGTGGCTGACGGAGGCGATATCGAGAAGGTGAGGCGACGATGACTCTCTACGGCGTCGGGCTTGGCCCTGGCGATCCGGGACTCCTCACCGTTCGCGGCAAGCGCGCACTCGAAGCCGCCGAAGTGGTCTACTCCCCCGGACGCCTCTCGCGGTCCGTCGCACGCGAGTACGTTCCCGAGGAGCGGATCGGCGACCTTGACTTCCCGATGACGAAAGACGAGGAGGAGTTGCGCCGGGCGTGGACGGAGGCGGCAGCCGCCATCGCGCCGAACGCCCGCGAAGGCGAGGTTGCGTTCGTGACGTTGGGCGATCCCAACGTCTACTCGACGTTCGGCCATCTCCGCCGCACTCTTGAAATGTTCCATCCTGACATCGAAACCGATCTCGTTCCGGGCGTCAGCGCCGTTACCGCGTTTACCACCGCGCTCGGCGTAGAGGTCGACGCCGGCGCTGGACTTTCCCTTAGAGAGGCCGCCGCCGGCACCTCGCCGACCGGTCCCGATCGGATGGTGCTGTTCAAGGTGACGGACGCGCCCGCGACCCACGAAGGGTTGGTGGAAGCCGGTTACGACGTGCGTTACGGCCGTCGGCTCTACATGGAGGCGGGAGAGACGCTCGTCACTGACGACCCCCACGAGATCGCCGATCGGGACTACTACACGCTCGCATACGCGGAGAAACGCGATTTGGAGAAGAAACGGGCGACTGCGGCGTTCGAGACGAGCGAGGGCGACTCGGAATCCGGCCTAGCCACCATTGGTGACGAGCGAGAGGAGCTGGCAGGAATCGTCGACGGTGGAACGCGGATCGAGCGCAGCGAGGGCTGTGAGCACGGAGACTGCATCCACGCCCAGGAGGGTGAGAACGCGTGAGCGAAAGCGGGAACGACAGTCCCAATGATCCCCGAGACGCGATCGACGCCCAAGGCGCACAGTACCCACGCGAGAAGGAGCGCGACCCCCAATTCCGCGAGTCCGACGCGGACGACGGACGAAAGGGGATCCCCTTCGTCGGGGCCGGGCCAGGCGATCCGCGGCTACTGACGGTCGCGGGAAGAGATCTCGTCGAGACCGCGGATCTCGTTGTGCATGCGGGCTCGCTGGTCAACAGCGAGCTGCTCGAAGCCTACTGCGACGGCGCCCGGACAGTCAGCTCGATCGGCAAGGATCTGGAGGAACTCGTCCCGTTGATGAGAGATGCCTACGAGGACGGCAAGACGGTCGTCCGGCTTCATAGCGGCGATCCGGCGATCTACGGCGCGGCCTTGGAACAGATGGACGCATTGGAGAGCGAGGGCGTCCCGACCTACTTCGTCCCCGGCGTCACCTCAGCCTTTGCGGCCAGTGCGAGTCTCCGAACACAGTTGACACTGAACGAGGTGGCGAACCACGTCGCGTTCACGCGCCCACAGGGCAAAACCCTGAGCGAGGAGGAGGACCACATTGGCGAGTTCGTCGGAATGGGTGACGTGACGACCTGCATCTACCTCGGGACCCACGCCGTAAGCGAGACGATGGACCGCCTGCTCGATGCGGGCCACGATCCCGAAATTCCGGTCGCCGTGGTCTATCACGCTTCGTGGTCCGACGAGGACATCATCGAGGGTACGATCGAGACGATCGGCGAGTGCGTCGAGGAAGCGGGCTATCGCGCATCGGCGCTTGTCATCATCGGCGAGGCCATAGAGGGGTCGGGCTACGAGCGTTCGTACCTCTATGGCGACTGGGCGAATCGTTCTCAGTCTGATAGTAATTCACAGGAGGCCGATGATTAGGATGAGGGATCAACAGAGTCGACACCATAGCGAGAGCCCCCATCGTGGTCGATCCGGTGAAACGACGCAAGCACTGAACCGAACGAGCCTTCGAGTGAGGGAAGCGTGTAGCGAGTCGTACCGGTCGACCACGGCGGCCCCTTTCAGCCCCACCCGACGCCAGTCGGCGACAACCACAGAGCAAATGAACGTATTTTAGCGGAGTGTGAACAATGAGTACTGACACAAACACTAACGAAACGGATTCGGACGGATCGAGCGGTCACTGTTCGACGCCCGACTCGGATGGCGAGGTGGCCGAAGAGATCGCGATTATCGCTTTCGAGCGCAAGATGGCGACAGCCGAGGAAATCGTCGAGGGAATCGGCGACCGCTATGAGTCGGTCGAAATCCTCGAGTATCACGGCGACGTCTTCGCCGAGCATTGGGGTGAGTACGACTGCTTTATCGGGCTGATGGCGAGCGGCATCGCGATGCGAAAGACCGCCCCGTTGCTTGAGGACAAATGGGACGATCCGGCGATCTGCGTCGTCGACGAGGAACTGACGTGGGCGATCCCCATCACCGGCGGGCACCACGGCGCGAACCAGGTCGCCGAGGATCTGGCGTCGATGGGCGCGGTTCCGGCGATGACCACGGCCTCGGAAGCGGCGGACGAGCAGGGCGTCGAGAAGCAGGCCAAGGCGCTCGATTCCCACGTCGTCAACGGCGACTCGACGGTTGCGACGAACCTCGCCGTGCTGGACGGCGAACTTGGGCCAATAGAGCGCCTCGACGGGCCGAAAGCAGTGCTCGTCGGCGACGACGTAACGGTGTTAAAACGAAACGGCGAGGACGGCGTCGTCCTCGGAACGGGCAGCGTCTCGGGTGCGAAAAAAGGACAGTTCCTCGCGGCGTGGGAGCGGGCGCTCAACGAGGCGGGGAAGGGGTGGAACGACGTGGAGTTCGTCGCTACGGGCACTCGGAAGGAAGAGGAGCCGGGACTACTCGAAGCCGCTGCTGAGAAGGATCTGGGTGTGATCGCACTCGAAAAGGAGGACTTAGAAGGGTTCGAGGGACCGACGCCCTCCCGGTCGAAGGAGCTGATCGGCTGGCCGGGAATCTCCGAAGCGAGTGCCATCGCCGCCGGGCGCGAGCACGAACTGCTGGTCGAGAAGGTGAGTCATGAAGACAGCGTCACCGTGGCGGTGGGACGATGAACGAGGAACGAGAGGCGAGCGAAGGGAGTGTCTCTGAAGATCTCGGCATGCTTTACGTCGTCGGCATCGGTCCCGGCCTGCCAGGTGATATGACCCAGCGCGCGAAAGAGATGATCCGCACCGCCGACTGCGTGATCGCCTCGAATCTCTATCAGGAGTTCCTCCGGAAAGACGGCACGCTGCCGCCGGAGGACGCCGTTGCTGACGGTGGAACCGCGGTCGCCTCCGCATCACCGGGGCCCGATCAGGAGATCATCCGCTCGACGATGGGCCGACAGGTCGAACTCGCCCGCGAGGCCTTCGAGCGCGTGCGGGCGGGCGAGGACGTCGCCCACGTCTCGGGGGGCGATCCGAACGTCTACGGAAAGAGCGACCTGCTCTTTGTGATGGCCCGCGAGGAGAGTGCGACAGAGATTCCCATCGAGATCGTCCCCGGCGTCACCGCGGCGCTTGGCGGGGCGGCCAACTTGGGGGCACCCCTCAGCAACGACTTCTGTACGATCTCGCTCTCGGACAAATGGCGCGGCTGGGACGAGATCGAAGAGAAGCTGCGGGCGGCGGCGATCAGTGGGTTCGTGATCGTCCTCTATAACTGCTGGCGCAACTACGAGCGCGCGGTCGGGATCATTCAGGAAGAACGGGCCGACGAGGTCCCGGTCGCGATCTTCAACGACGCCTGCCGGGGCGACGCCGGGCGAAACGGCGAGAGTCGGACGATCACGACGTTAGGCGAGGCGACTGACCACGACGAGAAGGTCGCGGGAATGGGGACCTCGCTGCTGATCGGCACCCACGAAACCGAAGTCTGGGAGAACGACTACGAACGATTTCTCGTCACCCCGCGCGGCGGACGTGACGTCGAGGATTTCTAACCAACCATGAGTACGGAATCAAACATCGAAACGACGGAAACGGACGCGAGTACAGGGACGGAATCGAACTGCGGGGCATCGGACGAAACGACGGTCGATAGTACCTCGAAATGCGGCGCGTCCACCGAGAGCGAGTCGAGTTCGTCCTCGTGTGGCGGGAGTTCGGAGAGCAACGAACAGGAAATCGGTTCGACGATCGCGGATTTCGACGGCGATCCGGGCCGGCTGATCGCGGTCGGGCTTGGCCCCGGCGAGCCCGCGGGGATGACCGCGCGAGCGCGGGCGGCGCTTGCGGAAAGTGAGCATATCGTCGGTTACACCACCTACGTCGAACTGTTACCCGACGAGATCACGGGCGGCGCCGAAGACATCTACTCGACACCGATGTGTGGCGAGGTTTCCCGGACTGAGGAGGCGATCGATCGGGCCTTGGCGGGCAACGACGTCGCCATCATCGGCAGCGGCGACCCGAACGTGTACGCGCTCTCGGGGCTTGCGCTCGAAATTCTTGAATCGAAGGGCGCAACCGCCTCGATGGTCGATTTCGATGTGATTCCGGGCGTTCCGGCGGCTCAATCCTGTGGCGCTCGCTTGGGCGCGCCGCTCGTCAATGATACCGTCTCGATCTCGCTGTCGGATCACCTCACGCCGATGGAGGAGATCGAATCCCGACTGCACGCCGTCGCGAGCGAGGGCTTTACGATCGCGATCTACAACCCGTGGAGCCGCAAACGCCGTGAGAATTTCGAGATCTGCTGTGAGATCCTGCTCGCTCACCGCGATCCCGAGACGCCGGTCGGCATCGTTCACGGAGCGTCTCGAGAGGACGAGGAGACGCTGCTCACGACGCTCGGTGAACTCGAAGCCCTCGGCGAGGAGGCGATCATCGACATGACGACGACGATCCTCGTCGGCAACGACGAAACCTACGTCTGGGACGACCGAATGGTGACTCCACGCGGCTACGAAACCAAGTACGAGTACTAATCATGGCCACCGAGAACATCCACGCTGACGACCACACTGGCGCATATCGCGTGACGATCGACAAAGACGCCTGTGAAGGAATTTTCGCCTGCCTGACGCGCGACCCTCGGTTCGTCGAGGCCGATGACGGGCTGGCGACGATCGATCCCGCGGCGGATCCAGTCCCGCCGTCGGACCTCGGGTCCGACGAGGATCGCGATCCGTTCGATCGCTCACCGCCCGAGGGTAGCGACAACGGGCGGATCCGCGAGGATGATGGCTGGATCGTCGCGGAGTTCGACGACGATCGGATCGAGGAGGCGCGAAAGGCCGCGGCGGCCTGTCCGCCGAGCGCGATCGCCGTTACTCGATTGGAGGAATCCTGAGATGGCTGTCGAAATCGACGCACCCCGTAATATGCTCGCCGCCCATC
The DNA here is from genome assembly GCA_022561895.1 of Methanobacteriota archaeon. Classification (GTDB taxonomy): domain Archaea; phylum Halobacteriota; class Halobacteria; order Halobacteriales; family Halalkalicoccaceae; genus Halalkalicoccus. Next base: position 9,605 of record JADFQH010000013.1, read on the forward strand.
CCGAAACGGCGTACTTCTGGGGACGAGTTGCGGGCAACGGCGAGCTTGAGAACGACTGTGTGACGGTTCGGACGCGCGACGAGACCGCGGCCCGACGGCTCGCGGCGATCGCGGGTGCACAACAGGTCGACCACCGCATCGTCGAGCGCGAGTTCGCCCACGACACCGCGCTCACCCGCGGCAAAGAGGAGTACACCGTTCAGGTGTTCGGCGATCTGGCCGACCGCGCGAGCGCGGCCCTCGGCCTGCCGATCGACGGCCAGCCCGGCGGCTATCGCTTTGATACCTTCGCCGAGTTCGACCGCCAGCTTCTCCGAGGACTGCTCGAAGGCTGTGGCGTCGTCTGTTTTCGCGAATCCGCAGGCGAGGTCGGGATCTCGTTCGTCCATAATGATGAGCGGCTTCATCGGCGGATTCAGCGCCTTCTGGACGCCGCCGAACCGGCAGTTGAGTACGGCGCACTCGAAGAGAGTTCGAGCGGCGGCTACTGGTTCGGGATCGATTCTACCACTGAAATCGCCGCATGGCTCTACGAGGGAAGCGAACAATCTGGATTGTTCTCGCCGAGTCGTCGCCGAAAGACACTGCGAAGCGTCGAGCGCGCAACTGGCCGCGAGGTGGGGGCGCTCCGCGCTGCGGATAGGGAGTCGAAACGATGAGTCGGACCGCAATCACAGAGGCGTTCGACGACGAGGCTGTTTTGCTGGTGGGCCACGGCTCTCGGCGCGAGAAGTCGAACGACCAAGTGAAAGAACTCGCGGCCGGGTTGGAGGGGAAATTGGGTATTCCAGTCGACGCGGCCTTCCTCGAACTCGCCGAGCCGGCCATCGATGAGGCGATCTCGGGGTTAGTGCCGACGGTTTCGAGGGTGACCGTCGTCCAGCTATCGCTCTTTGCCGCCAGCCACGTCAAAAACGACGTGCCGCTCGCGGTCCAGCGTGGCCGGAACAACTACCCGTCGCTCGACCTGCACAACGGCGCACACCTCGGGATCCACCCTGCTATCGTCGAACTACTGGACGACCGCGTGATGGCGGTTGAGGATGATCTCGATATCGATCGTGAAAGCGATGACGTGGCGGTCGTTCTCTGTGCACGGGGGTCGAGCGATCCCGATGCCAACGCCGACGTTCACAAGCTCGCCCGCCTGCTCTACGAGGGGCGGGCGTTCTCACGGGTCGAGACGGCCTTTATCGGCGTCACAGAACCCCTACTGAGCGAGGCCCTGCACGACCTCGTGAAGACCCGGCCCGGCGCGATCGTTATCATCCCCTATATGCTCGGTGACGGCGTGCTCACCGGACGGATCCGCGAGCGAACACGGGAGTTCGACGCCGAGTATCCCTACGTCGACGCCGTTGCTGGCGATCCTCTCGGAACCGACGACCGCCTGCTCTCCGTCCTCGCGGATCGGTGGCAGGAGGCCCGCTCGGGTAGTATAAAAATGTCTTGTGATACCTGCAAGTACAAGGTCGAACTCGACGGCTACGAGGGCGACACGGGCGGTGCCCGCGCGATGTTGCGGGCGCTCACTCACCAGGAAACCCACGCCGATCGGTCAGACGTCGACGAGCAACCCCACATCCACGACGCCCCCGAGAAACACCTCGCGGTCTGTACCAATCAGACCTGTGCGGCCGACGGCGCACCGGCACTCCTCGAATCGCTCCGACAAGCGGTTCGGGATTCAGCGGCCGACATCCACATCACGCGCTCGTCGTGTTTCGACCAGTGTGGTGACGGACCCGTCGTCGCCCAGTACCCCGAGGGGGTCTGGTACGGTAGTTGTGATGCCGCAGACGCCGAACGCATCGTCTCGTCGCTCGAACGCGACCGCATCGTCGGCGACTTAGTCCACCAAACGTTATGAACTTCAACCAAATCGATACCCATGAGCTGTGACGAGATCGAAGCGCTACGACTCGGCCTGATGAATGTCCTCGGAACCGAAAACGAGAGCGTCCGACGGCATGCCGAGAACGAACTCGGCGAGGCGTTGGAGGAAGCGGGACCGATCAGCGCACTCGCGAACGCCGACTCGTTCGCGGAGCTACAACGTCACCTCGACAGCGCACTCGTCGAACTGGAGGAGGAAGTCGCTGCGGCCGATCGCGAGAGCCAAGCGTACGATTACACCCGCGGCCGGCTCGTGGCGGTCCGCGATGCCGAGCGCTCGCTCGCACGGCTCGCCCACTCGGGCGTGGCGTTTCTAGAGAACCTCGGAGAAACACACCACACGCTCCACGAGACGTTCCCCACGGATGAGTGAAACGGAACCACGCGAGACGCATGACGAAATCGTTGTTTCCCTCGGCGACATTCAGTCGGCAGGAAGTCGACACATGTGGCAGCGTTCGGCCGTGGCGCTCGTAGACGGCCGTGCTGTCGTCGGAGCCAACGGAGAGGTGCGGTCGGTCTCGCTGACGACCGGCGAAGTTGACTGGACCACGGCAATCAACGACGAATACGCGGTCGCGCTGGCGAATGGTCCCGACAGGACGGTTGTGGTCGGCGGGCGAGGCGAGAACGGGATGCTCGCGGCGATCGACGCGAATGGAACGGTTCGCTGGCGCTACCGAACTGCCGACGACCTCGATGACGCACAACGGGAGAGCCTCTTTTTCCTCCCGTACGTCGTCGATATCGCGGTCGAGGGCGATCGGATCTACGCCGCCGCTCGTCGCTACGAACGCGACGGCGACCGGCGAGCGTTCCGGAGTGGGGTCTATGCGTTCGATTCCCAAGGAGATATCGCGTGGACTTACTTTGCGGATGCCTCGCCGATCGGGATCGACGTTCGCGAGGGACGGTTGGCGGTGGCATACAACCGCTGTCCGGGAGACCACCGGTGTGGGTTGGTCGTTCTCGATGCCACGACGGGCGACGAGCAATTGACGTGGGATCCCGGCACCGAGGGCGACCGGCGAGTCGGGGATGTTTCCTTACTCGAAGCAGGCGTGGCGGTCGCCAGTCACGGCGACTATCGTGGATATCGCCTCGACGAGGACGGACGGGAACAGTGGTCGGTCAATCTCGGGTGTCCCGTCGAGGTCGACGGAGAGACGCTGTACGCCTATCCGAACCACGCTCATGCGACCGCTGAGGGGATCATCTTCGTCACTGGAAACACATACCCCAAGGAAGGTCGCGAAGCCGAGAGTCGCCATCCCCGCGAGTACACGATTGCGATGATCGGTTCCGATGGAACGGAACAGTGGCATGCCTCAGTCGGTGGGTGGGTGAGCGAACTCGCCGTGGATGGGAAAGCGATCGCGGTGCCCTGCTCTCAGCATTTCCGCGATCGGGAGCCGACTACCCACGGTCTTCGGCTGTACGACACCATCGACGGACCGATGACGCGATACCAGCTCGAAGGCATCGCGACCGCCGTTGAGATAGATGAGGGAGGGATGGTTATGATCGAAGAGCTGGTCGAGTACCACGACGGGACCGAGACCCATGGGGAGTACCGACTCCACGTTCGAGCCCGGTAGACCATAGCGAACGATAGTCATATAAATGATATTTCGATTGACTGCGAATTCAGGTCCCAACGGATGAGAATGCTGATCGTCGGTGTCGGTATGACAACCGCAACCATCGAGGGAATCAGCGCCGGGTGACCGCTCTCGACGCGGGGCTTTATTATTCGACCGGTGCGCCGACCGTTTCTCTCGGCGACCAGCCGGGCGATGACATTCGGACGGACGAGCCGGTTGCAAACGCTGCGGAGTTGTTCGCAACCGCCCGGCGGTTCGGAAAGCGGTTGCCCGACGCCGTAATTTCCATCGGTGAAACCATTCCCGGCGGAACGACGACCGCGATGGCGGTCTTGACCGCGCTCGGCGAGCGGTCGACGGTCTCTTCGTCGCTTGCGCACAATCCACTCGCGCTCAAGCGAGAGGTCATCAACGAGGCGCTGCGAGCAA
>JADFQH010000013.1:13543-19217 GCA_022561895.1 Methanobacteriota archaeon
GGGCTCGAAGCGGGAAGCACTGCAGGAGAGCCGATCGAAACGGTGCGACGGGTCGGCGATCCGATGCTGGGGGTTGTCGCAGGGCTTATCGTCGGCGCGACGGAACGCGGGACCGACGTGACGCTCGCCGGCGGAACACAGTTGGCCGGCGCTGCAGCACTCGCCCGCCACGCGGGTGTGGACGCGCCGCTTTCGCTGTCGACGACGTCGTTCGTTGCTGCCGACGGAACCGCGGCTATCGACGGATTGGCGCACGACCTCGAACTGGATCTGTTGATCACGGACCCCTCTTTCGAGAAGCGAGACCATCCGGCCGTAGATGGGTACGTCGCCGGAGAGGCAAAGGAAGGCGTCGGAATGGGTGGTGCGTTGGCCATCCTCGATGGCACTGATGATACGACGTCCGATCTTTACGAACGGATCACAGCCGTATACGATCGGCTCGTGGCTGCTGATTCCGTATCTGGTCGTTCCCTCGGTTCCTGATGCGTGTCCCGGCAGCTATTTGACACATATCCGGTATTACTAGTTTTATTGATATATATATATATATATATATATATATCGATTTATTTGGGAAAATAGGAAATATCGCCGTAATAGTTAGCTTATGGACCGTAGAAACCACCAGTATAGATGTAATCGAAATCGTACTACACGCAGGCGCTGAGCATCCGAACCTCGCTTGGGTACTCCCATCGAGTATTCTGTCGTCCGTCGCGGGTCTCGGTCTCGGGATGTACTCACCCCGATTTCACGAGCGGACGCGGGACTCTAAGACGGAATCAACTAACTAAGACGACAAAGTAGTTTGAATTATAATGATATCTGCCCTATCGACAGTACAAGCGACACCCGATGGATCGAAACACGGCCGTCCGAACGACGGGAGGACTCGATCGTGAGTGATCTCGTCCCCGGCGAGTTACTGACCGACGACGACCCGGCATCGATAAACAACGGCCGCGAAACCGCGACCGTCACCGTCGAGAACATGGGCGATCGACCCGTGCAGGTCGGCTCCCACTACCACTTCTTCGAGACGAATCCCGCGGATTGCCGACCGCTTCGCCGCAGCGGATTACTCTGGTGTCCTCGTCGATGTGTTGAAGCGTTCGCGGGTCATCGAGATGCTCGACGAGCGTGCGGATTCCTTCGAAGAGACGGGTCTCACGTTCGTTTGCGGTGCCGGTGCGACGCCCGGCTTCCTCACCGGCGCTGCAGCCATCGCGGCCCAGTCGTTCGTTGAAGTCGAGGAAATTGATATTTGGTGGGATGTCGGTCTGAAGTCCGGCTACGAGGATAACCGCGGCACGGTCCGCGAGGACATCGCCCATCTCTCGGGGTACGCTATCGAGGACGCTCGCGGGATGACCGACGAGGAGATAGAGGCAATCATCAACGAGCACGACGGGGGCATCGAGTTCGAGGACATGGAGCACGCTGATGACGTGCTCTTGGAGCGGGCCGGCATCTGCGACGCCGAAGACGTGAGACCGTTGGCGGGGTCCTCGAGGTGACCTCCGACGAGAAGCCCACGACGATGACGGTGTGCGTCACAGGGCGGACCCACCATTGCAAGAATATCGTTGACAGCGTCCAGCATGCTGTCTTTCTCCAGTGTGTGCAACCAGTCCATCACCGTCTTTCAGTTCGGTGTGTCGCTGGTATTCGTCGTGACCCCGTTGACTGAGATCGTTCCAACGGCTGTCCGGAGTACTACTTCCATGATCTCCTCGGGATCGAGGGCTCCGACATCGATTCCTTCCCTCGGAATCAACTCCAGTACCTCCAGAGCAAGAGACTTCAACTGGGCGTTCGAAATGAACTCGTCCGGATCTGTGAGAACTTCTTTGAGTAAAGGGAAGTTCATCACGAGTACATATAAACAGCGGGTGAATCAGTGACCTGATTCATCCGCTTCTTTCCGACAAAATGTCAGCTGCGGGGGCTGTTGAGCCAGAGTGAACAACTAGCGATTGTTGCTTATACCCTCTCGGGCCGTCGGTGACCGTTCACACCACATATCTATTCAGGGGAATGACCTGATTACGACCAGCTCTCAGTGACACGGTCGTCGATGAACGCTCTTCCCTCAACGATCACTGCGCGATCACCAACCGTGGTTGCACTGAGAACATCGCGGATCGCCGTCTCTGCCAGCGTATCGCTCACGAAGATTGTTACATGTTCGGCGACGCCGGTCGCGTACTGGTACGCCACGCCCGCAAGAATCGTATCCGTCTTCTCGATCTCGTCTTCCGTGACGTCATCGGCCGATAACGTCGCCATCCGTTTACGCGTTCGATCGACGACCGCTGGCACGCCTGAAACGCTGAAGTCGATCGCTGTTGGCTTCAGCCAGCCTGCCTCTTGAGCGGCTCGCAGTCGGTCCCGCTGATAACCATACGCTGTCGGGCTGTCACCCAGTTCCTCAGCAACATGTTCAGGAACGGTGACCGTGATATTCTTCTGGGTAACAAACCGCTCGAGTACGATGTATTTCTCATTGTCCGGGCCGCCCATCGCAAACAGTACGCTGCTGTCGATGACCGCGATGCTGTCTGCAGGAATCGTTTCGGCGTCCGTCATTGCTCAGCAGCGTCGAGAAACGGATCGAAAGCGACCGCGTCTTCAATGACATCCTGCAAGGCGGTGAAGACGGTCATTCCTTCGACCGGATGAACAGCAAGCTTGGTCGCAGCCGTTCGCTGGGTAAGCTCCCCGTCCAGTATCCGACGGGTGTAGTGGAGCGCCGCCGCGAGTTTGGGGATGCCTTGGCGCTCCACGAACACCCGGATATCGTCGCTTTCGAGCTGACGGCCGATGGCGTCGATGAGGACTGGCGTCGCCGCGACTGTTCCCTGGTCAGTGTCCAGTTGCACTCGAATTGGGGCGACCGTGACCGTTGTTGGTTGCGGATCGGTCTCCCGTGAGAGGACGCCCATCTCTTCGAGCCGTCCGAGATACTTGTATGTCGTCGAGTGGGGGAGATCGAGATCGGCTTTGATCGTCTCGATTGTCACGGGTCCGTGCCGGAGAACGAACGTATACAACTGGGCTAAGGCTGGCGTGTTCAGCAGCTCCGCGACAGTCAGGAAGTTGTTGATCGGCTCCTCGGGATCCGTGTGCATGGGGGCGATGCAATCGTTTCGTGTTGCCATCACAATCTATATTCTATGGACGCAATATTAACTGCTTCGAACAGCGACTCTGGGTGACCGCCAGTGTCGCCTCCTGACAGAAGTAACACACACCGTGCGAACGAGATTCTTCAACTCGTTCACGCCGCTGAGGCGCATGTTATCAACACGAATCTGTTCATCGAGTTCGAACGGAACGACGCGATTCCGTTGCTCACATGGTTGATCAACGAGTATGATATACGTCGAGACTGCTGTTCTCAACGCATGGCATTGTTGGACTTTACACGCACTCAGCCAGTTGATGGGCGCACTCCCGCCACTCTCGATCGATCTTGACTACTGGCGGTTCACCCGTCCCACAAGTCAATTACTATTCGAGCTAGTTGACCAATGGTGCACGTTCACGCCTACTAATCTACTAAAACGCGTTTCAGTAGATTTAGAAGGGGGCAGGACGAGTGCTCTGTCAAATGAATCCGGACGAATTTGAAGACGGTCCCGGGTGGATTGAGCCATACGAGGGAGTTCCCTGTTATCAGCCAGCTAGCCTCCCCCCGGAGATCACGTACACCGACGACCTCCTCCGCGCGTATGGAGACGCACGGTACGCCCTCGGCCAACTCTCGACACTCCATGATGACATCGAAAACGAGAACCTCCTCATCGCCCCATTCGTCGTTCGGGAAGCGGCAATGAGTTCCCAGATCGAGGGAACTGATGTGACCGTCTCAGATATCGTCCTTCATAACCTCGATGACGACCCTGAACGCTCAGCGGCCACTCTAAGAGACATCCGAGAGGCCTACAACTACGTCGAGGCGATTCGGACGGGATTCGACGCCTTGGATGCGGGACGACGAATCGATGAAGAACTCCTCTGTGAGCTTCACGCATCGCTACTCGTCGAGGTCCGTGGCGAGGACAACGCCCCGGGCAGATCCGTGATACCGTGCCCGTCCTGATCGGGCCAGACACTCACATCGAGAGCGCACGGTTCGTCCCCGCGAATCCGAACAGCGTTCCGCTTCTGCTCGATCAACTGCTTTCATACATCCGAAGCGGGAGCTACCCGCCACTGATCGATATCGCCATCACCCACTACCAATTCGAGACGATCCATCCCTTCCGCGATGGGAACGGCCGACTCGGACGGTTGCTGATCATGCTGCAACTGTACCACGCGAACCTCCTCTCTGAACCGTATCTCTACCTCTCAGCATACTTCAATCATTACCGGACGGAGTACTTCGATCGTCTCCTCGCGGTGAGCCAGCACGGCGAGTGGGAGCCGTGGATCACGTTTGTCTTGAACGCGATTGCCGAACAGGCGATCGATGCGTGCCAGTGTGGGGTCGAACTCGTGTCGCTCCGATCGGAGTATCGCAGTCGGTTTCCGAACAGTCCAGCAGTCCGGGATGTCATCGACCACCTGTTCGAAGAGCCGTATCTCCAAGCCGCCCGTGCGATCGAAGCGACTGGCCGCTCGCGCCAAGCGGTCTATGACGCGATCGAGAAACTCAGTGACGAGCGAATCATCGAGGAACTCACTGACAAAGAACGGAACCGCGTCTATGAAGCGCCGGACATCCTCGTACTCGTCGAATCGCCCTGACCGTCTCTGTGACTGTGGAAGAGAACCACGGTACTGATCCTGACGAACGCACTAGCGGATGTGCTCCGTGAGTACGCGTCTCGCTGGGAGATCAAGAGGGGGACTGAGCGCAGCAAGCGATTCATGGCTCTCGCGGTGACTGTGAACGAGACGTTGCTGGCAGCAGTTCGGCGAGTGTCCGGTTGAGGATCGCCAGTGCGTCACGGCGAATCGAGGCGTCGTCGACCTCGGCAACATAGTCGCGGTGCAGATCGATGGAGAGCCCCGGTGCGTCGCTGTAGCTGCCGACGAAGCCACACCGTCCTCGTGGCAGGCTGAGCGTCTGGACAGCTGGTTCGTCTCCGCGAGCGATGTTCTCGGCGAGCTGCATGGTCACAGTCCCGTCAGCGTGGACGGTCACGAGTCCATCGTGGGTATCGACTTGCAGCTCGTTGAGTATGAATTCATGGAGACGTTCACCAGCGGCCGCTCGCTGAGTTGGCGCGTCTGTTGCGATGTCGATGGTCATTGCGATCGGGTCACCTCCGCCTCGGTCGGATCATCACGCTTGTTTGTCTTGTGGGCCTCTTGGTCGCCCTGTTCGACTGTCTGTTCCTCGTCGGGTCGCGAGAGCAACACGCGTTCGTCGAAGGTTCGTTCGTAGATGTCTCGAAGTGGCATTTTGATCGCCTCACGCGGAGCGATGCTGAGAAAGGCACGACGCCGTCACGGTGACGGCGGTCGTCGCTCGAATCTCTCTGTTCGCCCCGCACCCGTCAGGGGACCAATCACCACCACCGACCGAATCACAGCACGGAACAACGATTGTCGACAGACCGAGACGTTCACCCATCGGCGCAATGCCTCGCCGTGATGATCGGCCGGATTCACGGTGCTGGTTGCTCGTCGCTGATGGGTTCCAGTCCCGTGAGATCGG
>JADFQH010000014.1 GCA_022561895.1 Methanobacteriota archaeon
AACGACAAGCCCGGCTATTACCCCGGCGTCGAGGAGGTCCGCTATGCACCCGAAGACGTGATTGTGCCCCCATGGTTGCCGGACAAACCGGAAGTCCGGCAAGAACTGGCCGAGTATTATCAGGCGATCTCGCGGGCCGACCAGGGACTGAACATCTTGCTCGACACGCTCAAAGCGACCGGGCACTGGGACGACACGCTGATCATCTTTCTCAGCGACAACGGCCCCCCGTTTCCCGGCGCCAAGACCTGCCTGTACGAACCGGGAGCCAACCTGCCGCTGATCGTGCGGAATCCGCAGCAGAAGAAAACGGGCATCACCACCGACGCCATGGTCTGCTGGGCCGACATCACGCCGACCATTCTCGATTACTGCGGCGTGAAGCCGAAGCCCTCACCGGCGATCCGAACGACCGACAACGTCGGTCAGCGCGTCGTTAAGGGGCCGAAGAGGCCGTGGACGTTTCACGGGCGGTCGTTCCTCTCGGCCGTCGGCCGGGAGCACGCTGGGGAATTCAACGAGATTTTCGCCTCACACACGTTCCACGAAATCACGATGTACTACCCAATGCGCGTCATCCGCAGCGGAAAATACAAATACACCTTCAACATCGCGCATCAGTTGCCTTACCCGTTCGCCTCCGATTTGTACGCCTCGCCGACCTGGCAAAGCGTGCTGCGAGACAAGGACGAATTCTATGGCAAGCGGACGGTGTACTCCTACGTGCACCGCCAGCAACACGAGCTATACGACCTCGAAGCCGATCCGCACGAACGCGAAAACGTCGTTTCTGATCCAAACTGCGAGGAAGTGGTCGCCGATCTGCGCGAACAGCTCCACGACTGGATGAGAAGCACCGAGGATCCGCTTCTCGATGGGCCGGTTCCGCCGGGTGACTTCGAGGAGATCATGGGGTGGCCGCCCAACTGAGCAGATATGCATGCGTTTCGCATCGCCTATGATGGGGTTCCATACTATGGATTCCAGCGCCAGCCCGCCGTCGAAACCGTCGAGGGAGAGCTGTTTCGCGCGCTCCGGGAACTCGACGTGTTCGAGGGCGAGAAACCCACGAACTATGCCGCCGCAGGCCGAACCGACAGCGGAGTGTCCGCACTCTCACAGACGGTCGCCTTCGAGTGCCCTGACTGGCTCACACCGGCTGCGTTCAACAGCGAACTTCCCGAACACGTTCGCGTATGGGCAATGGGCGACGCTCCTTCGGAGTTCCATGCGAGATACGACGCCCACTCGCGGGAGTACACCTACTACCGTTACGCACCGGATTCCGATATCGAGCGCCTCCGGGCGGCGCTTTGCGAACTCTCGGGAACCCACGACTTTCACAACCTCACGCCCGAGGACGGCGGGACGACGCGGGCGATCCTTGAGGCGGAGGCGGACCGTGAGGGACAGTTCGTCGTGATCGTGATCCGGGCTGACAGCTTCCTCCAGCGGCTCGTCCGCCGTCTCGTCTCGCTCGTTTCCGCCGTGGGCCGTGGCGAGCGTGACTTGTCGTTCACCGAACGAGTGCTTTCTGCCGAACAGCTCTCCGGTCCCGAGGGGATCGCCTCCGCGCCGCCTGAACCGCTCGTGCTCACCGATGTCGAGTACGATCTCGATTTCGAAATCGACGAGGAGGCTACAGAAAGCGCCCGCGGAATTTTCGAGAGGAAGCGAATCGAGCGCGAAACGGGCGCGCGGGTCGCGGGACGGATCGCCAACGAAATGAACGGATAACGGCCACAAGAGCTATTTTCGCCTTCCGATCAGAGGAGGTATGACAGACCAGATGCAACTCGGGCCAGGCGAGCGTACGGACGCTGCGATGACGCTCTGTGCGGGCATGCTTGCCGTACTACTCGGGATCTGTGGAATTGCACTCACACCGACGGTTTCGTTCCCGCTCGTGCTCGTCGTGCCCGTCGTCTCGCTGGTCCTGTTTTTTGTCGGCTGGTGGCTCGTCGTCAAAGCGCTCGTTCTCGTCGTTCGAATCGGAATCGATGAAGTAACTCACTCCCAGTGATCGGGCCAGACCTCCGCCGCGCGCATCCCGATCTCGGCGTCGTTCCCTCGAAGCTGCTCTTTGAGTTCGTCTTCGTCGATCCGCGGGATCTCAGTTCTCGCCAGCTCCCGAACGAGCAACGCCGCGAGCATCGCGTGCTCACGGAGGTTTCGGGGATCGGCCTTGTCGCGTGTGTCGGCGCTCGTGTGCCCCCAACCACGCCCGCGTAGACCGCCCGCCGGACGTGCGCGTTCGCTGTGTAGCTGGAGGGACGGAACCCCACGCTGGAGAAACGGCCAGTGATCGCTGTAGGGATGGGGATCGCGCGAAAAGGAAACCGGCTGGTCCCATTTCTCGCAGGTCTCCTCGACGAGATCTTCGATCGATTCGGAGCCGTGGGTGTAGGCCCTGAGATTTCTGAACCGGCCCGCACCGTCGACGTTGACGACCGCGCGAACCGAGTCGAAGTCGAGTGACTGTGCGAGCGCTCGCGCCCCCATCAGCCCGACCTCCTCGCAGCCGACGCCCGCGATTCGTACTGTGCAGTCGAGATCCATCTCCCTAAGCAGTCGTACTGCGCCAGCAACGACCGAAATCCCACAGCCGTTGTCGAGCGCGCCCTCCGCAATGTCATGGGCGTCGTAATGTCCGAGCAGAACGATCTCTTCATCGCCCGCCCCTAAAGTCCCGTGTACGTTCTGACTCGCCCCCTTTTCCGTATTTGCCTCGACCGAGAGTTTCGCTCGACCGTTCTGTTGTGTGTACTCCGTCAGCCACGCGCCGGTTTCCTTTGAGACGCCCACGCCGGGCGCGGCGGCTTCGGCGTTAAAACGCAGCGCCCCCGTTGGCGGGAGCTGGCCGGGGATATGATTAGCGAAGACGAAGGCCTTCGCACCCGCAGCCACAGCATGACCGAACTTCTCCATCCGGTGGACGAACCGCCCCATCTCGGAGGGGGTCGTTGTGCTTGCGACGGCAACCTTTCCCCCGACATCGGCGTCTTCGACCTCTTTGGGGGTTCCATAGCCCACATCCACAAGCTCCCCGCTCACCTCGCCCGCCGCAGAGTAGGGTAGCGCGAACGTCTCGAAGGAGCGCTCGACCGGATCAGTGACTGCGAGTTCTGCGTTCGCTCGATCCCAGCGCCACATCTCGAACTCTTGGAGTTCTATCCCGCTGAGACCGCTTTCCTCGAAGGACTCCCTGACGTGCTCGGCTGCCCGACGCTCGCCAGGATGACCGCCCATTCGTTCCGGGAGTTCGGTCAGTCGAGTGAGAAGGTCCCACGAAGTGTCGTCGTGCCACGCCCGTCCGAGCAGCGTGTCGGTATCCGTCATACCCGAAAGGTCTCGTGCGGGTTACATGGTCCTTGTGCCGTTGTAAAGTGGAACCGCTAGCGTTTAGTCCGCACTGACACATAGCATGCGATATGAGTTCGGTTCCCGAGCGAAACGAAATCTCCGAGGAGTACACGTGGGATCTCGAAAGTATCTACGCGACTGACGAGGACTGGGAAAGGGCCTACGAAGAGGTCGAAGAACGAATCAGCGGTCTCGAAGCCTACGAGGGACGGACGACCGAGAGCGGCGAAACCTTACACGAACTGCTCTTACTCCGCGAAGAGGTCATGCGCGATCTCTCGCAGGTCGCCGCCTACGCGCGGATGCGCCGCGACGAGGACACCCGCGATCAGGCCTATCAGGCGCTTACGGCGCGCTCACAGTCACTCGCCTCGGAAGCAAGCAGCGCGGCGAGCTTCATCGAACCCGAGTTACAGGACCTTTCGAGGAGTGAACTCGACGCGCTGGTTTCCGAGAAGCCCGAACTAGAGAACTACGAACACTACTTCGACGACGTGCTGCGGATGAAACCGCACACTCGATCGGCGGAGGTAGAGAGTTTGCTTGCCGAACTCGGGGAAGTGACGGGCGCGTTGGGCGAGATCTACACCATGCTTGCGAACGCGGATATGGAGTTTCCAACTGTCGAAGATCCCGAGGGAGAAGCAGTCGAGATCACGCAGGCGAACTTCACGAAGCTCCAGAAAAACTCAGATAGGGAGTTTCGCCGCGAGGTTTACGAGGAGTTCTACGATGCGTGGGAGGAGGTCAGAAACACTGTCGGGAGTTCCTATAAGAACAGCGTGAAAGCCGACGCGAAACTCGCGCGAGCAAGAAACTACGAGAGTGCCCGCGAGGCCGCGATGGACGGGCCGAACATCCCTCCCGAGGTGTACGACAACCTCGTGGACACCGTCAGAGAGAACCTCGACACGCTCCATCGCCATGCCGAACTCAAGCGAAAATCCCTCGACGTCGACGAGCTTCAGATGTGGGATCTCTACATGCCGATCGCTCGAAGCGAGAGTCCGGATCTCGAATACGACGACGCCGCGGGGTACGTCGTCGAGGCGGTCGCACCACTGGGAGAGGAGTACCAGAGACGGGTTTCCGAGGGTCTCGACTCTCGATGGGTCGACGTCTATGAGAACGCGGGCAAGCAGGCGGGCGCATACTCGGGTGGGACCTACGATACTCAACCATTCATCCTGATGAACTATCAAGAGGACATCCCCTCGATGTACACGCTGGCCCACGAACTCGGTCACTCGCTTCATTCCCAGCTCACCAGCGAGCACCAGCCCTACGTCTACTCGGGCTACGAGATTTTTGTTGCTGAAGTCGCTTCGACGGTCAACGAAGCCCTTCTAACACACCACCTGCTCGAAACCGTCGAGGACGAGGAGTTCCGGCTCCACGTGCTAAACGAGTATCTCGAGCGGTTCCGCTCGACGCTGTATCGCCAGACGATGTTCGCGGAGTTCGAACACCGCGCCCACGAGATCGACGAGGAAGGTGGCGCGCTCACGCCGGATCAGCTGGACGAACTCTACGGCGATCTCAAGGCGGACTTCTACGAACCAGCGGCGGTCGATGACCGGATTTCCCGTGAGTGGATGCGTATCCCGCATTTCTACCGGGCGTACTACGTCTATCAGTACTCGACGGGGATCAGCGCGGCCGTCTCGCTCTCACGGAAAATCCTCGAAAACGGCGAGGAGGCCGCAGAGGCGTATCTCGACTTCCTCAGGGCTGGCTCGACCGAGTACCCACTCGAACTGCTCGATATCGCCGGGGTGGATATGCGTTCTCCCGAGCCGATCGAGGAGGCGCTGTCGGTGTACGAGGAGTATGTAGACGAGATGGAAGCGCTGCTCTGAACCGGCTGTTCCAATCTGACTTGTGTGCTATTGTTTCTCTCGGTAGATCGGCCGCCACCCAAAGGCACTTTTGACGCGGTTTCTTAGAGGGAACATCAATGGCCCACAGTCCCTCTGTTCCTGACCGGCCGGACCTCGATCTCGACCCCGAGATGCCGGAAGGCGAGCAGCTCGATGTGTTGAAAGAGCATTACGTGGATCTCGTCCGGATCAACGATCAGTTAGAAGAGCGGGTTGATGATGCGACCGACCGCCGCGAGACCCTATACGAGCGCGTCGACGAACTCGAACGCGAAAACAGCACGCTCAAAACCGCCTCACTATACATCGCGACGGTCGAGGAGTTCACCGACGACGGCGTCGTCATCAAACAACACGGCAGCAATCAGGAGGTGCTCACCGAGCTCGAGCCGTCGCTTTCCGAGGACCTCGAAGCCGGCGATCGTGTCGCGGTCAACGACTCCTTTGGGGTCGAAACCCCGCTCGATGTCGAGACCGATGCGCGCGCACAGGCGATGGCAATCGAGGAGAGTCCCGACGTTTCCTATTCGGATATTGGCGGGATCGAAGACCAGATCCGCGAGGTCAGAGAGGCCGTCGAGGACCCCCTCTCCGATCCCGAACAGTTCGCGGAGGTCGGCATCGAGCCGCCGGGTGGCGTCCTGCTTCACGGCCCGCCGGGCACCGGCAAGACGATGCTCGCAAAGGCCGTCGCAAACGAGACCGACGCCACCTTCATCAAGATGGCTGGCTCGGAGCTCGTCCAAAAGTTCATCGGCGAGGGCGCGCGATTAGTCAGAGACCTGTTCGAACTCGCGCGCGAACACGAGCCTGCAATCCTCTTCATCGACGAGATCGACGCCATCGCCGCCACCCGCACGGAGTCGAAAACTTCGGGCGATGCGGAGGTCCAGCGCACCATGATGCAGCTTCTTTCCGAGATGGACGGCTTCGACGAGCGTGGCGAAGTGCGAATAATCGCCGCGACGAACCGCTTCGACATGCTCGATCGCGCGATTCTCCGGCCCGGCCGATTCGACCGCCTCATCGAGGTTCCCGAACCCAATGAGGACGGGAGAGCACGTATCCTCGAAATCCACACGGCCGAAATGAATATAGCGAACTCGGTGGATTTCGATTCGCTTGCGGAGGACACGGCAGGATTCAGCGGTGCGGAGCTTGCGAGTCTCTGTACGGAGGCGGGGATGTTCGCAATCCGCGATGAGCGAACCGAAGTGTTGATGGAGGACTTCGAGGAGGCGCTCGAAAAGGTCGCAACCGAATCCGAGAACGACCAGCGCTACTACGTCTACTGATTCGCGCGTATCGAATCGAACTTCCTTTGTCCGGGTCAGCCCGAGATCAGCCATGAAGATCAGAGTCGTCCGCGGGAGCGCAGTTGCCCCCACAAAAATGGCCTCCTACGACGCCGCCCTCGTCGACGCGAACATCCATAACTACAACCTCATCCACGTTTCTTCGGTCATCCCCGCCGACGCGACCGTCGAGTTCGTCGACACTGCACCGGATCTCGGTTCTGTTGGTGATGAACTCACCGTCGTCGAGGCTCGCGCAACGAGCGCCGCCCAGTCCGTGAGCGCTGCCCTCGCGTGGGCAGAAAGCGAGGAGGGACCGGGTCTCTTCTATGAGGCGGCGGGCGAGGAGTCCCCGGAACGAACACGAGAGCGGGTCGAAGCCGGTCTCGAAGCCGGACAAGCGCTTCGAGAGTGGTCGTTTTTCGATCACGAAGTCGTGACCGCCCGTGCGGAGCCGGATGAAGGGTTTGCGACGGCGGCGGTGCTTGCGGTCTACGGCGAGGGGCGGCCGATCCGGTAGACCGTTCGGGCGTAAGTCGTGAAAGGAACTTGCCATTCGCCTCCGACAGACGTCTCTCGGCAGCTACGTCCAACCGTCTAGAGTAGTCGTTGAAACTGGTTGCACACCAGCTTCACCGCTGCGGCTAGCGTCCCGGACGCTGGCCGCAAAGTGAGTGTGTGTTGATTTTAACGGCCGCTATAGCACCTCCATAACTATCGTTCCGTTTACAGTATTTCTGTCATGAAACGGAGGCAGGTGCTCGGTGGCGTGGCGGGAATGGTCGCTCTCTCCGGCTGTCTGGGGAGCGCGAGCGACGGCGAGCACCCATGGCCGGTCGTCGACGAAGAGCGCCTCGCGGAGTGGGAGCGCTTGAGCGAGCGCAGCGACGAGTACAACGTCTCCTACCGGGGAATCGACGCGCTCACGGTCCACGAGCGAACCTACACCTACGACTACACTGAGCTTCGTGAATCGGTCGCGGAACTCTCTCAGGGAGAGATCGACCGGAGTCTCGCACGCTTTGTCGCTTCGCGCATGACGCTCGAAGGAGTCGGTCGCCGATTCGTCACGCCGGAGCGGCTCGTTGACGACGCACTCGATGGAGTCGAATCGGGGCTCAAGGATCGAGGAATGGAATCGATCGAGCGGGTCGAACCCGGCTCTCCGTTGCCCGATGTCGATGGCGAGATCGTCGAGTACCGTGGCGAGACCGACATTCCCTCGTTTTCCCGCGAGATCGACGTTTCGGGGTTCTCGACGACGATCGAGTTTGCGGGCGAGCCGCTCGAAACTGAGGGAGTCTTTGCGGTCTGGAAGCCCGAGGTCGACACCGCGTACGTCGCCGGTGGGGTCTTCCCTCTGGCGGACGCACTCGAAACCCTGGTTCCCGAGAGCGCGGGAATCGATCTCGTCGATCTACTCGACCTAGAGTTCGATCCCGCGGAGTTTCGCGAAACGTTCGTCTCGTTGATCGAGACAACCGGATAGAAGAGTTCGTCGTAATCCGACCCCTCTCAGAAGCCGACGGACTTTTGATCTGTGGGTTCCTATCACGGATGACTCGATTTTATGAACGGAAACACGCCGTATGCTGGGCTGCCGGAGACGACGGAGGCTGGAAAGCGCGTTCCCGAGGACGTACCGGAACTCACGGCGACCCAACGACGGACGCTTCGGGCTGATCTCTCACAGATCACCCGCCGTGTCCGCGAGTATCTCCCCGACGAGTACGTCGTCGGCGCGGAGGTCAGTCAGGGCCAGAGCGGTCCGGAAGCCATGATCGCGGTCCAGCCACCCATTGGCCACCCGATCAGCGCCGGCTTCCAGCCCGATCTCGATAGCGAGGAGTATATCACCGAAAACGACCGCGAGGAGGTCGCCCGTGGGCTTGCCGCAAGCGCCGCGCTACAAGTCAAGTACGCCGTAAACGACGACATCCCGCCGACCGCGCGATAACCCCCAGACGTGACGCTCTCGTTTTCCCCCACTGTATACGACGCGCTCTTCTCTCATGCCCGCGAGGGCGCACCCGAGGAGATCTGTGGCGTTCTCGCCGGAGCCGGCTCGACCGTCGACACCACCTATCGTGTGCCGAACGTCGCCGACTCCCCGAGAACGCGCTACGAACTCGACCCCGAAGAGCAGTTGAAAGTGATCGAACGAGCCGAATCCGAGGGCGAACTCGTCGGATTCTACCACTCCCATCCCGAGGGACCCACGGAGCCGAGCGCGACCGATCGTATGGAAGCGACGTGGCCCGATGCGTACTACGTAATCGTCTCAGTCCCAGAGAACTCGGTGAGCGCATGGTACTGGACCGGCGAGCGATTTCTTGAAGAAATGGTCGAGATCGATTAGTCGTCCGCGGGGCTTGCCGCGGCCCGACTGGTTTCAGTTGGGTATCGCTTTGTGAGGAAGCTGAGGGCGGCGATTATGCAGGCGTACAGGAACACCATCGCGCCAACGGTTCCACCGACGGCGTCGGAGTAGCCACCCGGTTCGACACCCGAAAGTAGCGCAACGACCAGTCCGAGAAGGGCGAGTACACCTGCGATCACTGGAGTGGCGTCGGGGAGCGTTGGTGGTGTCGTGGGCGCGGTGAGCGTATCGAGACCGCCGTACCGGCCGCCGAGTGCCGCCGCGACAACGAGCGTGCCGAGAAACAGCGGTGCGAGTCGCGTGAATCCAAGGACGGTCAGGAAACTGAGATACGCTGTGCCAATAGCTCCGAACAGGCGGGTTCGAACACCGACCAGCAGCGCAACCCCTACCACTGTCTGGACGGCGGCGAAGACGAGCGCCCATCCGCCGAGTGTCGGGATCATCAGTCCGTCGATAATGGCGGCGAAGGGATCGGCGTGGGTAGCTGCAAGCTCGGTGAACAGCGGTTCGAGTTCGGCCCCCGAGGCCCAGCCGGGCAGCCCGTTGACGCCGGGTTCAGTTCGGATAGTAATTTCGTGGAGAAAGCGATAACCGATGAACACTCGCAGTCCGTCCGTAGCAAGCCCGATCGGGTCACCACCCCGGTATGCACCGACGAAACCGGCTCCGAGGATCCCGAAAAACACGGCAAGTTCGAGACCGACCAGCGCGATTCTCTCGGTCTGCTGGGGGATCGAGAGCAGGTACGCCATCGAGACGACCCCACAGCCCGCAGCCAATATCGGAAATAGTTCTTTGGAGACGGGTTGGAACGACGCGATCCGGTGATACAGCCCGTCGCGGCCGTTCCGTGCGAACCAGCCATCGACGCCGTAGTAGTAGCCCGCGTTGGCGACGAACGCGAAGGCAATGGGAACCGCGAACAGCGGTGATGTCCGAATGGTCCCGAAATGGAAGACGGGAAAGAAGTACAGCAAGCCAATGAGCGCTGCGGGCCGGGTCCAGATCCCGACGATGAGTGCAATCGTAACCGCGAGCTGGGCGAGGGTTGCAACGTAGCTCCACATCGTCGCGTGAGGAAGGACGACGAGTTCGAGCAGCCACGCGTACCACCCATATGTTCCGTCGGCGATCGCTCCCTGTGCGGTCTCGGTGATCGAAACCCCCGCCTCCGAACCGATCCACTCAGGGTTCATCCCCGTCGATGGAACGCCGAGCTTCCACCACCCCCCAAGGAGTAGCTCATACAGCAAAATCAGTCCCGCGAACACCCGTCCGAACGCGATCCACGATGCCTCTCGCCCGTGTTCCGAATTTAACATAGTTAGAACCAGAGTTAGCAAATATTATTAATCTACTGGTTTTAGTTGCTAACTTGTGCTGAAGAGGGCGCTCTATGCCGTCGGCGTGGCTCCGGGTCTGCGTTCGAAGACGGAAAACGAGACGCTACTTCCCCCAAAACGGATCGCGGCGGCGCTGTTTGTCGAGGTAGATCTGGAGGGTTTCACGCTCGTCGGCGGGGATGTCCTCGGTGAGCTCCTGCTCTAAGATCTTCGCGTGTTTTTCGGGCAGTTCGATCCAGAGTTCGTCGCCCTCTTCGATCTGTCTACCCACCGTTGGCCCGTCGATGGCGACACTTACGCGCGTCCCCTGTCGGGCTTCGCTGACATCCTCACCCTGCTCTTGGATGCCTTTGATCTGGCCGACCCGCGTGGGTTCGTTGCCCTCGAACTTCGCCACCCGTGCGTTGTTTTTCACCGTTCCCCCCAACACTTCGACGCCGACGACGGCAGGATTGTTCTGGCGGAACGTGTGATCCATCAGGAGCTGAAATCGTCCGGGGCGGGTGATGTTTTCAAGGATCGTCTCCTGCTGTGCTCTCTGAGAATCCTCGACGAAGTCGTCGTAGCCCTCGACGAGCTGGTAGATCACGTCGTCTCTGAAGATCCGAACATCGCTTTCGTCTGCGTGACGTTTCGTGTCGCCAAGTAGATCGACGTTGAACCCGAGAATCGTTCGGTGAACCGGCTCGTCGGCGGTGCTCGCGACCGAGATGTCCCGCGGTGCGATGTCGCCGACCTCCGCGCGCATGACCGGGATTTCGGCTTCCGCCATCGCATTCGCCATCGCCTCCAAACTCCCCAGTGTATCTGCCTTGACGACGACGCCCTCTTCTTGCGTGCTCACTTCGACCTCCGCGAGTTCGGCTTCGACCTCGCTGACGACATCGCTGATCTCGCGGTTTCTGACGACTCGCACGGGTGCACCAGCCATCGCGTCCTCTAAGTCGGGTGCGGCGATCTTCAGACCGGCCGCAGCGCCTACTTCATCGACTCGGTCGAACCGGCTCTCTGCTCTGATCTCCGCGAGCGGTCGGGGTTGGAGCAGCGCGCGCACGTCGGTGACGATCGGATCGTGGGTCCCGCCGACGACGATGGTCTCGTCCTCCCTGACCGTGCCATCGTACAGCACCACATCGACGGTCGCGCCGAACCCCTTCTCGTCCTTGACTTCTAGCACCGTTCCCGCACCGGGGCCCGAGACGTCGATCTGCATGGCGTCTTTCATGTATCGTTGAGAAAGGCCCATCAGAACGGTCAGAAGATCGGGGATCCCCTCTCCCGTTTTCGCACTAACAGGAACGACCCCGACGTTCTTCTGGAAGTCCTGGACCCGCCAGTAGAGATCCGCCGAGAAGTCGTGATCCGAGAGTTCGCCGATGAGTTCGTAGAGTCGTTCGTCAAGCCGGGAGCGCGCCCGATCGCTCTGGGCTTCGTAGGTCCCCTGAACGGGGCTGTCCTCCCTGGGATTCCATCCTGCCACCGTATCGATCTTGTTCGCGGCGACGACGAAGGGTGTCGAGGAGTCCTGTAAAATAGTTATTGCTTCGATGGTTTGTGGCTGAAAGCCGTCGGTCACATCGACGACGAGAATTGCGATATCCGCAAGTGCGCCCCCGCGGGATCGGAGGGTAGTAAAGGAGTGATGGCCCGGCGTATCGATGAAGAGCAGTCCGGGGAGATCGAAGTCGTCGGGATCGACGAGTTTGCCCGCGACCCGTGAGACGGTGTCTAAGGGGACGGCCGTGGCCCCGATATGTTGAGTGATCGCGCCAGCCTCGCCCTCGATCACCGCCGATCCGCGGATCTTATCGAGCAAGCTGGTCTTTCCGTGATCGACGTGGCCGAGAACGGCGACGATCGGTGTTCTGAGTCCCGACGAATCGGTCTGTGTTGTATCTGTATCCGACATCCTACCACCCGAGAAGTTCGTGTTCTATCGAAACGCAGCGCGGTAGTTAAGTCCATCGTGACCCGTCGAGCGACGGAATCATCCCCGTGGCGTTTATTATCGTCCGCTCTCTTCTGTCGGGTATGTCTGAAATACTGGCCGAAAACCTCTCGGGAAAGGCCGTCATGGGCGCGGACGGCGCTGAACTCGGGATGCTGTACAACATCACGATGGACATCAAAAGCGGTGAACTCCACGATCTGGTTATCACGCCGAACGACGACATCTCGGTCGCGGATCTCGGCTTCGAACTCGACGACGAAGACAGACTCAGAATGCCCGTCAACCGGGTGCAGGCCGTCAAAGATTACATCGTCGTCAAACGGTAAATGTACGTTCTCGACTCCTCGGCGTTCATCCACGAGTACCACACTACAGAACAGACTGCAAGCGTCCCGCTCGTCCGCGAAGAGCTCGAAGACGAAAGCGCCTATCGCTACGATGCGATGGAAGGCTCGGGGATGCACATTCATATCCCGACCGACCAAACGATCGACACCGTCCGGAGAGCCGCGGACGAACTCGGCGATCTCGATGAGCTTTCTACTACCGATATCCGTCTCGTTGCGACCACGTTCGAACTCGATGGGACCCTCGTCACCGACGATTACGCCATGCAGAACGTCGCCGAAAAGTTAAATGTCACCGTCGAGGTGATCGCCCGCGAGGGCATTTCCGAACAGCGCCACTGGAGGTTTCAGTGCCAGGGCTGTGGCCGGGAGTTCGACGAGCAGCACGACCGCTGTGAGATCTGTGGCAGCCAGCTTTCCCGAAAGAACCCGAACTAGCGCGCAGCCATCTCGCGCTGTTCGAGCCCGATGGTGACGAGCTGGCGGAGGACTTCCGTTTCCGTGAGTTCATACTCCTGTGCGATGGCATCGACTTTCGCCGCCAACCGATCGTCACACACGAGACTATACCGCTGAGTCATACACACCAGTACGACCTCATCGGATATAAATCTATGTCAAAATTCCATAACTTTCCTGCACACGTTACAGGTTAGATTGCCAACAGTATCAGTCGATGAGACACTCGTGTTTCCCTTCGATTTCCCGCATCTCTTCAGACTCCCCGCCAAGTAGGCCTCGTGCAGCGTTCTTGCCCCACTCGACGGCGGGTTGCGTGAAGGTCGGGACCGAAAACAGTTCGCCGGCGAGGATGCAGGCCGCTTCCATCCCGTAGAGCAGCCCCCCGAGTTCGTGGGCGTCGACACGTTCGATTTCAACGCGGATGTTCGGACGGCCCGCGTTCGCGAGGCTGGCTTCGGTCGCCTCGAACTCGGCGTCGAGCAGTTCGCCCAGCGAGGAGCCGCCCAAGTACGAGATTCCTTCGAGCTCGGTCTCCGGGATCGCGATATCCGAACGCTCGTTGGGTCGAAGAAGCGTCACCATCGCGTTTCTGGGGCCCGCCCGATAGAGCTGGAGTTGGGAGTGTTGGTCCGTCGCGCCGAGTGCGCGCGCGGGAAGCTGGCCGACACCGTCTTTTCCCAGACTCTCGGCCCAGAGCTGGGCGAACCATTCCGAAAAGGTTTCGAGCGAGTCCGCATACGGCATCATCGCATTTATCGTCCAGCCACGTTGGGCCAACGCGTACGATGTCGCCCCGTAGGCATACGCCGGACACGAAAAGAGCGACCCCGAGAGTGTTTCCGATTCCGCCCTCGCCCCCGAAAGCAGCCCTTCGACATCGCCCCCGCCGAGCGCAGCGGTCGGCAGTGCAACACTCGAAAGCGCCGAAAAACGGCCCGGAACGTCAGCTGGAACCGAGAGAACGGGAAGGTCATGGCGCTCTGCGAGCTTCCTGAGATTACCCTTCGATCCAGTCGTGACGAGGGTTCGGTCGGTCCAGTCGATTCCTGCAGTGTCCATCGCCTCACGGACGACCAAGAAGTTCGCGAGCGTTTCCGCGGTCGTGCCCGATCGCGAGACGACGTGCAGCGCCGTTTTCGAGAGGTCGATCGAGTCAAGGAGGTTTCGAACGCCCTCGGGATCGACGTTGTCGAGCGTATAGACATCGATATCGAGATCAAGCGCGTCGGCGATCGTCGCCGCCCCGAGTGCGCTGCCGCCGATCCCCACGACGAGAAGGGTCTCGCAGTCGATCGGGTCCGTCGTCGCACGAATTTCGTCGGGATCCGCGGTTTCGGGGAGCTCGAGGGCTGCATAGCCGTGTTCACGGTCGTCGACCCCTTCGAGAATTCGTTCGTGAGCGTCGGCAACCCGCTCGTCGAGTCGTTCTAAGGACTCGCGGGAAACACCGGGTGTCGCGACCGAATCCAGTGCGTTGCCGATATCTACTTGCATGTTCGCTTGCCCGCGGGCGGAGCGCAAAAGGATTGTGACCGCCGGTTGATCCCTTCGATCGCGTCGCTTATTCGCCCGCCTTCCCAACTCCCGATAATGAGCGAGGAGAAGACCTACAAAGGGTTACTCGGCTCGTTTCGCTACTCGTTCGGCGCGAGCGACTCGCGTCTCTATCGGCTGTACGTCGTTGTTGGTGCCCTTCTTTCGATTCTCCTAACTCTTTTTTTCTCACTATCAATTGTTGTTATTATCGCCGCGACGCTGGGAGCCTCCGAAAGCATCACTCTCGTTCGTTCGCTGTTCGTTCTCGTCGGGTTGGTCGTGGTCGCGCCGATCATCGCGCCCGTGCTTCTCGTTGCCCGTCGCCACAGAAAGCGCCTCGGCTCGGGAACACTGTATGATTCTGCCCTCGCACTCGGGGGGTTTCTGTTCATTGGTGCGCTCTATCTCGGGCTGGTGATCTCGGTTCCGTCCGAACTCCAGGAGCCGACGAGCGGCGCAATCGGTGTTCTGATTCAGGCGCTGTATAACCTTCCCTCCCTCTTGGGAATCGTCCCACCCCTCCTCGCGGTACTCCTCCTCGTTTTCCTTCATCGTCGGTTCCGATAGCCGAAATCGACAAAGGATTCCACGATCTTTCCACTACATGGACGAGAAACACGGAACCTTTCTTGTGACCAACGCAGATGAGGCGTCGGCCGTACTCAGGGACGTCGAAACCGGACAGATCCACACCGTCTCCGAAAACCCCGATTTCGACAGAGGCGAGGCGCTTACAGGAACCATCGTACCGGAGCCACCCCTCGAAACGACGTGGGAAATTCGAGAGATCGAAGAGCGCCGCCAACTCTCGATCGAGCAAAGCGAGGAGCCACCTACGAGTCAGGAGCGCGAGATCGCAGTGGCTCAGGGAGTCGGCGAGATCACCCGAAACGAGCGGGCTGGAATCGGCGAGATTCACGTCCTGACCGTTCCGAACGAGCGAACTGAAGAGGCCGTCTCGGAGATCGAAGCCGACGGGGAAACCCTCGCGCGGGCAGCGCGCTACGGAGTGAATCGGGTCGAAATCCGATCAGAGGAGGGGATCGTCAGTGTTCGGTATCTGCCTTAGCTCGTCGGCCCGCCCGCACTCTGGACGAGCCAGCCACCTTGGATTCCACATGCTTCACGAACACTGTACTCGATTGCGGTCGCCCGAGTCACCTTGTTTCCACCCTCAATCGCTTCGATCCGGAGGGGCACGTCGAGCGTGTTGCCACAGCAGCCCACGCCGACGAACTCCTCCCATTCGTCGTTTTTCTCTACCCTGCCGAGCGTCTTCGTGAGATACGCCCGGAAGGCGGGCTTTTCGACCTGAAAACGCCCCCAATCGCTCAGATCCTCGGGATACGAAACGACGATTGTTACTGCCTCGTTCGATGCCATACAGTTCGTAGGCTCCTCGGGACCAAAAGCCTACACCCGACAGTGTATATCGTCGGATCTACTCCAAGTCATCAGATCTACCGGATCTGATTGGTCAACGAGACGGTTCGCCTCTTGTGAACGGCTTTGACCGTGGCCTCTCTCCTTGACTTTTTGTAGCCCGAGGTTTTTATCGCTGGGTGGCGGAGTTCGAGACGATGATTCCGGGCGCGGCGGAGTACAACATCGAGATCGCGTTCGACGAGCGCGAGGTAGAACGTGCGCTGTCGGTCGGACCTGAGGACGTGTCCCCGGCTCCGAAGCTCACCTTCGCGAAGAACGTCTTCGTCCCACTGACGACCGCCTGCCGGTACACCTGCACCTACTGTACGTACTTCGATCCTCCCGGCGAGGCGAGTCTGCTGTCGCGCGAGGAGGTACGAGAGATCCTCGAAACGGGCGTCGAGGCGGGCTGTACGGAGGCGCTGTTTACCTTCGGCGACGATCCCGACGACCGATATACGGAGATCCACGACCAGCTCGCGGCGTGGGGTCACGACTCGATCCACACCTATCTGCGCGAACTCTGCGAACTCGCCCTCGACAGGGGGATACTGCCCCACTCGAACCCCGGCGACCAGACCCGCAAGCAGATGGAGCTGGTCGCGGATCTGAACCCAAGCATGGGCGTCATGCTCGAAACAACGACAGAGGTGCAGGCCCACGGCGGTCCGCGTGCGAAATCGCCGGGTCAGCGCCTCGCTACACTCAGAACCGCGGGCGAACTCGGCGTTCCGTTCACCACGGGAATTCTCGTCGGGATCGGCGAGGACTGGCAAGATCGCGCCGAAAGCCTGCTCGCCATCCGCGAACTCCACGAGCGCTACGGCCACATTCAGGAGGTGATTATCCAGCCCGTCTCGAACAACGAACGCTGGCAGGAGGGGTCGCCGGATCTCGATACTATGCGTCGGACGGTCGCAATGGCGCGGGCGACACTGCCCGATGAAGTCTCGGTGCAGGTTCCGCCGAACCTCGCGCCGGTGAGAGAGTTACTCGACTGCGGGGTCGACGATCTGGGGGGAGTGTCGCCCATCACGGACGACCACATCAACCCCGACTACGCGTGGCCCGCACTCAGGGAGCTAGAGGAGATCGCAGCGCAGGCGGGCGTCCCGCTCGAAGAACGGCTACCCGTTCATGATAGATACGTCGAGGAGGACTGGCTCTCCGAGCGAGTAATGCGAGAGATCGAGTCTTTCTCGCTTATTTCAGCCACTCGGGTGTAAGTTCGGGCATGCGTTTTCTGATTGTCGTGTAGAATATCGAAACGACGAGTGCGAGGATCATGACATTTCTGATGAGGCCATCGTAGAGGACGATTACTGGCAGGGTGACGACACCCATCAGCGCGAGGTCTTCGGGCGCGCCATCGTATCGGATCCACCGTCGGGGGGCAATCCAGTGCCCGAGGAGGTGGGCGTAGACGGCCTGTTGGGAGGTCCGGTCCCACGGGCGGAGTTCATGGCCCGCACCCGCGGCGTCCGTAAGCGCATGAACAGTCGCGCCGAGCGCGAAAAACGCCGTGCTCACGCTCACGATGGAGGGCGCGAGGGCAGCCCAGAGCGTCGCGGGAAGCGCGACGACCCAACCGAGTAGAGGGAAATGAAGCGTCTTTCTGTGGGTGCCGAAAAAGAGGTCGAGGTCGGGAAACACGCTCCCCAGCAGCGCGCCAATCGCGGCGACCACGGCGAACTCGGGGGCCACGAGGACCGTCACGGACGCCATCGCTACCCCGATAGCTCCGTGAGTGGTGTTCATCATCGATCTCTCTCAATGGCTCCGCGAGAATAGGCATTGTGAATCTCCTCATGCAGTCGGGGTCCGACTGGTGCGGAGCCGATCCTGAATCACTCACATCGGTTTTTGTCTCCTTATTTTAGTAATTTTAGTATGCTAACTCCAATCTCGTTGTACGATCGTCAGTCACGACAGCAGAATACCGCAAGCTGTTGTTTTTAGTGACGCGGTTGAGTTGCGTCGGATGCGCTGTATCCCAGCGCCGTGACGAACTATGACCGAAAAATCCCACTCAGAGCGGACGCGCCGTACGTTCATCAAAGGAGCCGCAGCGACCGGCATCGCCGCAACCGGTATCACCGCCTTCAGCGGATCGGCGGCGGCACAGGAGCCGACGGACTACCTCACCGTCAGCGACGGCGAGGATACCCTGCAGGGCGACGATGTCGCGGGAAGCTCGGTGACGATCCAACAAGGCAACCAGAATCCCCAGTTCGAAGACCTGAACGTCGAGTTCGACGATCTCGACTACGACGAGGACGACGCCGAGAACGGCACCGTAAGCGGTGTTGCGAGCGGAACGATCACCGGAAGCGTGCTGCCGAACGAAAACGCAAACGAAAACGCCGCCCAGGAGATCGACACCGAGTTCGAGGACGCCCAGTTCGAGGCCGTACTGGATGAGGCTGGCAATCCGACCGACATCCTCCTACTGGAGATCCCCGATCTGTTCCTCGATCTGCTCGGCCTCATCGTCGAGCTGGATCTCGATCTACAGATCACGGCCGACGAGGACGGCGGTCTCCTCGGAGCGCTGCTCGCCGCACTCGGCGGCGACCAATCCCGAGTTCGATCGTCTCGATCGGCCACTCAGTCGTTCATCGCTGACGTTTTTTCGCGTGTTTCGAGAAGAGGAACCACCAGCTTGCTCCGTCGGGCGACCAATTACTCGGATACTAACGGATACTTACCTCACGTCATCGACGTGCCGTCGGCTCTCGGCCCGAGCATCGGACCGTGCGGTCCCGCTTCGGGATCGATCCGGCGTTTCTCTCGATAGTCGGTCGAGCGCTCGACCGGGATTCGTCCCACTGAAGCGATCATCCCGACGAGATCCGAGACGTCGCGGAACTCGCCGTGTTCCCCGCCCGCGCGCTTGGTGATCTCCTCGGAGAGGATCGTCCCCATGAAGTCGTTTGCGCCACACGAGAGCATTTTTAGTCCTTGCTCGTCGCCGTATTTGACCCAGCTCGACTGAATATTGGGGATGTTGTCGAGGAACAATCGAGAAACGGCGATCATCAGTTCGTCCTCGTCCGTGCTCGCACCTCCGGAGATCACACCTCGTTCGTAGAGGGGAGTCGACTGGTGGATAAAGGAGAGCGGCACGAACTCGGTGATGCCGCCTGTGCGACGCTGGATGTCGCGCAGGAGC
>JADFQH010000271.1 GCA_022561895.1 Methanobacteriota archaeon
ATCAGGCCGGAGCATATCGGCCTCAATTCCGGCTCGGGCTGGCCGTTTTCGGCCAGCGTGTGCATATCCACCGCGTGCGAGTAGGTCGAGGGCCCGAAGACGCAGTCTTCGAGGGTGTAGCCACAGTCGGCGTGGCCGAAGCCGTCGATCGAGTGGCGCGTCGCGTTGAAGTAGCTCATCTCGATGGTCGGGTGTCCGCGGATGATATCGACGACGTAGCCAGCAGCCACCATCATGCAGTCGTGACCGTAGATGTGGTGGATGTGTGGCGAGTACGCCCGCGAACTCGAACCGATCGAGATCGCCTGGTTGGGCCAGCCGTAGAGTTCGCAGTTGTCGATCTCCGCGTCGTCGGTCATGATCCGGACCCCGCGGGCGTAGCGCCCCTCGCGTTTGCGGCGGCGCTCATTCGCATTACCGGAGTCGAGCGGGATGTAGCCAGGATATTCCTCACTGTCGTAGTGGTCGTGGTACGGACCTCGGATGCGAACTCCGGAGAGTCGGGAGGGACCCATCATGTGGATGAACCCGCGGCCACCGGAGCCGCCGTCCCATACGGGGGAGCTGTCGCCGTGATCCGTGGTATAAAGCAGCGCACCCGCCGACCCGTCGACACCCCGATCGGAGACGATCGTCTGACCCGAGAGGGTGTAGTCGTCGCCCGAGAGATCGATGCGGACGTTGCCGGGAATACCAATGACATTGGCGCTGCCGCCGAGGGCGGAAACCAGCTCGCTCCGGCTCTCGACGATCACGTCGGCGTCCGCGAGACCGATATCGGACTGATGGCCGACGCCGCCACCGATCTCGCGACCTTCGAGGCATTCGAGGATTCGTTCGTTTGTGTAGTACTCGGTCATTGTTCAGAGGTGGGCGTCTTCGTGTGCTGCAACGTTCAGGTCGAAGAAGTAGTACCAGAACCGGTTGTCGTCGTAGTCGCCGGGCTTCGATCCGCCGTTGAGTTCGAGGCCGTCTCGGCTCTGGCTCTCCCAGCCGCTCCATTCCGCACGGCGAAGCGGGAAGCTGCCGTCGCGGGTGAGGAGATACTCGCCGGGTTCGAGATCCATGTCGAGGGAGATCGTGTTCAGCCCCGAGTCCACACTGATGTTGCGTTCGTGGACCGGCTCGAAGCGGTCGCCGCCGTCGTAGCGGCCGACCACGGCCGTAAACGTTCCCGACTCATCGGCGTCGACAGTCGCCTCGCCGAGGTGGATCGCGTTTTCGGTCTCGAAGTGGATGCCCCAGTGGCTCGCACCGTGCTGTGCGCCACGGGGGGTTGCACCGATGCGTCGGGCCGGGAATTCGAGGGCGTCCGCGGCGGCTTCGAGTCGGCCGAGCACCTCGTCAAACGCTCGGAGATCGATGCTGCCGTCTTCGGCCGCTGCTTCGAGTTCTACCGTGACGTTGTCGTCGTTCGCCTGTGCGCTGCCCGCTGCCGCTGCGATGCCGGTCGCGCCGAGGGCGGCGATAAACGTTCGTCGTGTCCAGTTGCTGTTCAGTTCGGTCGCATCCGCGGTTGGTTGTCGTGGCATGTCTTCCACAATACAGCAAAAAACACAACAGTACATAAGTCTAAAATAACCGATATGTTACTGTGATCATTACCGATCGGTAACCGGGGGACACTACAGCCAACCCCGTCGACCGAGCAGGACGAGAACGCTGTACCCGACCGCCCCGAGGACGAAAACACCGACCGGAATGAGAAACGGTCCGAGCAGATCGATGATCGATTCGAGAACCATTATGCTGGATTAGAACCCGACTCGCCTAACGTTACTGGTCACGGGTGTTTCATAAGGGCTGTTGTATACTGTCGGCTGTACGTACCGAACCACCGAAAGCACCACGGAGCCGAACAACCGACGGTGCCAGCCAGTTTGTCACAAACTATCTCAAAAGAGTTACAGCCGACAGTATAACTGTTTACCGGCGATCGCCGGTACTGGTCAGCGATCACCATCTGCGGGACTATACCGTCGGACAGAACGGTTGATAGATTCGCCGAAGACCGTTCCCGGCGACAACCTATCAAAGCCTCTGTCCGACGGTATACAACAGTCCTTATCACGGGGGGTGATACACGGTCGAACGTCGGCCCCGAAAGGCATTCGCTCGGCCGGTGGGGCGAATGCTTTTCAAAAGCTACGTCCGATCGTATAGAGTAATATATCCCTCGCTACCACTCTCAAGCATGCACAAGACGGGTCACATCGGCGCGGCGCTGCTGATGTACTCGCCGATCGGACTCCTGCTCCTTCTTTTCGGATTCGACGAACTCGCCGTTTTCGGGGGAGTTGGCATGATCGCGCTCGCAACGTTACCGGACTGTGATCATCAGCTCCCGATCATCGCTCATCGCGGGCCTACCCACTCGATCGTGTTCGCCCTCCTCCTTGGAGCGCTCCTTGGCGTCACCGGCTTCGTTTTCGGTGAAGCCGTCGCCGGTGTTTCTGCAACGATACTGGCGACCTTCGCGTTCGGAATCGGTGTTCTTGCGGTACTGTCACACCTCTTGGCCGACTGCATCACGCCGATGGGCGTTCGTCCACTGTGGCCCCTCTCGCGATGGCACTACTCCGCAAACATCGTTCGGGCGAAAAACCCGATCGCGAACTACCTGTTTCTCGCACTCGGTATCGCGTCCGTAACCGCCGCACTCGCGTTCGCCGCAGTCGTTTAAAGAACCGAATCGATCTCCGCGACCGAATCCAACACGTAGTCGGGTTCTACGTCCGACTTTTTTAGTGCTCGCTCGTCGGTTACGCCCGTCCGGACCAATACGGTGGTCATGCCCGCGCGCTCGCCCAACAGAATATCGGTATCGAGACGATCTCCCACGATCAGACACTCGTCCGTACTGATTCCGAGCGCTCGTTCGATGGTCCCGATCGCCGCAGGCGAGGGCTTTCCCATCATCGCGTCCGGCTCTCTTCCTGTGACCCCCGAAATAGCGTTGATGATCGCGCCCGATCCCGGCACTTCTCGACGCTCAGTCGGAATCGTTCGATCGGGATCCGTCCCGATAAACCGGATCTCGGGGTCCGAAAGCGCCCAGAGAGCCTGCGTGAGCTTCTCATACGTGAACTCGCGGTCGATGGAGGCAACGAGCACATCCCCCCGGTCGTACTCGGTTGTGAGTTCGAGACCGGCCTCCCGAAGCTGGTTGCGCAGGCCATCCTCGCCGACGACGAAGAGGGTATGTGAGTCGTGCTCGCGCGCGAGGTACTCCGCGGTGATCGTCCCCGCAGTGATGAGCTCCGAAGGCGAGATCGAAAATCCGTGACCGGTGAGCCGGTCGCAGTAGGCCTCGCGGGTCTGAATCGGATTGTTCGAGATGAGCAGGGGAGAACAGCCCCCCGCGCGAACTCGCGAGAGGGCGCTCACCGCACCCGGAATGGGTGTGTCCCCACGGATCAGCGTGCCATCCACGTCGAGAACGACGCCTTCGGCCATCAGTCGGCGGTCGGTGGCTCGTCCCACGGCGCGTTCTCGGGATCGATCAGCCGGTTTTGCTCTTCGATCCCATTGATCTTCTCCATGTCCGCCTCGGAAAGCTCGTCGACGAGATCGAGCGCGCGGTAGTTCTCCTCGATATGGTCGTCGCTCGCCTTGGGGATCGGGTAGATCCCGCGTTTTACGAGCCACGCCAGTGCGACCTGCGGTGCGGTCGCGTTGTGGTTGCCCGCGATATCCGCGATCTCGGGGATCTCAACGACGTCGCCGCGGGCGATCGGCGAGTAGGCGACCAGATGGTGGTCGTTTTCGTCCGCGAACGCCGCGAGCTGGTTCTGTGGGAGCAGCGGATGACACTCGACCTGGTGGGCGAAGATCGGCGCGGAGAGTATTCGACTTGCCTCCTCTAGCTGGTCAGTTCGAAAGTTGCTCAGCCCGATCCGGTCGATCGTGGCGTTCTGGACGAGTTCGTCGAATGCCTTGAGAGTGCTCTCCGGATCGTACGCCCCGCTCGGCCAGTGAACGTACAGGAGATCGATCGTCTCGACACCAAGCTTGTTCTTACTCTCCTCGACGGATTCGAGCACGTCCTCGTAGGCGAGGTTTTCAGTATCGATCTTCGTCGCGATGAACACGTCCTCGCGGGGAACCTCGCTTTCTTCGATCCCGTCGCCGACGTAGGCCTCGTTGCCGTA
>JADFQH010000015.1:0-8849 GCA_022561895.1 Methanobacteriota archaeon
TCGCGGTTGGCATCAGTATTGGGGTCGCCATCGGAGTAGCGACCGACAACCTCGCGCTGTGGCTCCCAATGAGGATCGCGATCGGCGTCGCCCTCGCCGCGGGTGCGAGCGCGAGCAACCGGTAAGCGTATCGCTCTTGGCCGGTATCCTGTAGTTATTTCGTCTAAAATGGTGTTGGCCAAATTCGACCGAGCGATCAGTCGCCGTCTTGTGCCGATGGTTCGCAGCTCAGATCATTCGAGGTCGAAGCGGTCGTGGGTCATCACCTTTTGCCATGTATCCACGAAGTCTTTGACGAACTTCTCCTCTGCGTCGTCACCGCCGTAGGCTTCCGCGACTGCTCGAAGCCGGGAGTGCGACCCGAAGACGAGGTCAAAGCGGGTCGCCTCCCACTCGACATCGCCCGTCTTGCGATCGCGCACCTCGAACACCTTTTTTTCCTCCGAGACCGGCTCCCACTCGTAGTCCATCGAGAGCAGGTTCACGAAGAAATCGTTGGTCAGCGTTTCGGGCCGGTCGGTGAAGATACCGAGGTCCGAATCGTCGTAGTTCGCACCAAGTGCGCGCATGCCGCCGATCAGAACCGTCATCTCGGGGACCGTCAGATTCAACAACTCCGATCTGTCGACCAGAATCTCTTCTAACGGGCGATCGTGTTCGTACTCGTCCCCGAGGTAGTTGCGAAAGCCGTCGGCTTCCGGTTCGAGCGCCTCAAAGGACTCGATGTCAGTCTGTTCTTGTGAGGCGTCGGTGCGACCCGGCTCGAACGGAATCTCGACATCGTACCCGGCCTCTGCCGCAGCCGTTTCGACGGCTGCGTTGCCACCCAGAACGATCAGGTCCGCAAGCGAGACGCGAACGTCGTTGGAGCGCGAGGCGTTGAACTCCTCTCGAATCTCTTCGAAGGTGTCCAGTGCGGTCGAAAGCTGTTCGGGTTCGTTTACCTCCCAGTCTCGCTGCGGTCGGAGGCGAATCCGGGCCCCATTTGCGCCACCGCGCTTGTCGCTGTCGCGGTAGGTTGACGCCGACGCCCAAGCGGTCTTCGCCAGCTGGGAGACCGATAGGTCGGAATCGAGGATCTCCGCTTTGAGGTCTGCGATCTCTTCCTCGCCGATCAGCTCGTGATCGACCTCGGGGATGGGGTCCTGCCACAGCATCTCCTCGTCGGGAACCTCCGGACCGCGAAAGCGAATCGGCGGGCCCATGTCACGGTGAATCAGCTTATACCACGCCTTCGCGAAGGCTTCCTGGAACTCATCGGGGTTCTCTTGGAAGCGCTCGACGACCTCCCGGTAGTCCGGGTCCTCCTTCAGAGCGATGTCCGTCGTCAGCATCATCGGCGTTTCCTTCTCCGAAGGATCGTGAGCGTCTGGCACGGTGTTTTCGAGTTCGTCGCCCTTCGGTGCCCACTGGACCCCACCGCCGGGACCCTCCTCGACCTCCCACTCGTAGTCGAGCAAGTTATCGAGGTACGAGGAGTCCCACATCGTCGGTGTGGCGTTCCACGGACCCTCGATCCCGCTGGTGATCGTGTCGGCCCCTCTGCCGGATTCGTGGTCGCTCGTCCAGCCAAAGCCCTGCTCCTCGATGGGAGCTGCTTCGGGTTCGGGACCGAGGTTCGTCGGTTCGTCGGCACCGTGGACCTTCCCGAACGTGTGTCCGCCGGCGATGAGCGCGACGGTCTCCTCGTCGTTCATCGCCATCTGGCCGAACGTCTGGCGGATGTTGTGTGCCGATCCCTCGAGGTCCGGCTCACCGTACGGTCCCTCCGGGTTCACATAGATAAGCCCCATGACGGAGTTGCCGAGCGGGCTTTTGAGGTCGCCCTCCTCGTCGAAGCGCTCGGGGGAGGTTACCTCCATCTCGTCTTCGGGCCCCCAGTTGACGGCCTCGTCCGGCTCGAAGGCGTCCTCGCGCCCGCCCGCAAAGCCGAACGTCTCGAACCCCATCGATTCGAGGGAAACGTTCCCGGTCAGAACCAACAGATCGGCCCACGAGAGTTTCTTGCCGTACTTCTGTTTGACCGGCCAGAGCAGTCGGCGGGCCTTATCGAGGTTCGCGTTATCGGGCCAACTGTTGAGCGGCGCAAAGCGTTGTCCAGCGCGGGACGCACCGCCGCGGCCATCGGACACGCGGTACGTGCCGGCGCTGTGCCACGCCATCCGGATCATCAACGGCCCGTAGTGGCCGTAGTCCGCCGGCCACCAGTCTTGGGACGTCGTCAACACCTCCTCGATGTCCGCTTTCACCTCGTCCAAGTCAAGTTTTTCGAACTCCTCGGCGTAATCGAACTCCTCGCCCATCGGATTGGCCTGACGGGCGTTCTGGTCAAGGATCTTCACGTTCAGCTGGTTCGGCCACCAGTCCTGATTGGACCTGTTCATGATCAGGAGCTTGTTGCTTTGGCCTATTAATGTTGTCCAATTCGGTAAGGATCTTTGCGACTGGCCAAGCAATCTATCGAATGTATGAACTCTTATCAGCGATTGGTTCGCGCCCCGCACTCAAACGGCGGTCGCTGACACGACCGACACGTATTACCCGCGCCCGTCCTACGCTCCGATATGGCCGACGAAACCGATATCGAGGAGCTAAAACGAGGCACCGAACTCGTCAAACGAGGCTTCGCACGGATGCAGAAAGGCGGCGTCATTATGGATGTCGTCAACGCAGAACAGGCTCATATCGCCGAGGACGCTGGCGCGGTCGCGGTGATGGCCTTAGAGGCCGTGCCCGCAGATATCCGAAAGCGTGGTGGGGTCGCCCGAATGGCCGACCCCGCCGACGTCGCCGAGATCGTTGATTCCGTGTCGATCCCGGTGATGGGCAAATCCCGGATCGGCCACACGAAAGAAGCTCAGATCTTAGAGGCCGTCGGCGTGGACATGATCGACGAATCGGAGGTTCTGACGCCCGCCGACGACGCCTATCACATCGATAAGCGCGACTTCACCGCCCCCTTTGTCTGTGGCGCGCGCGATCTGGGCGAAGCCCTCCGGCGGATCGAGGAGGGTGCGGCGATGATCCGAACCAAAGGAGAAGCCGGAACCGGCGACGTGAACCAGGCAGTCCACCACCAACGCCAGATCAAAGGTGCGATCAGAAGGCTAGAGGGGATGAACCACGAGGAGCGAGAGGCTTTCGCCCGCGAGATCGAAGCGCCGGCTCATCTGGTCCACGAAACCGCCGATGTCGGGCGGCTTCCAGTGGTGAACTTCGCTGCGGGCGGTATTGCCACGCCCGCCGACGCGGCGCTGATGATGCACCACGGCTGTGATGGTATCTTCGTCGGGAGCGGGATTTTCGGCGCGGAGGACCCAGAATCGATGGCGGATGCGATCGTCGCCGCGACGACCAACTGGGACAGTTCGGAAAAACTCGCGGAGATCGCCTCGAACATCGGAAAGAGCATGAAAGGTGATGCGAACGTCGACCTGCCCGAAGAGGAGAAGATGCAGGGCCGAGGCGTTTAGGAACGGACCTTTCGTGTGGACCTTTTTACGGTTCGGGTGTCCTTGCGCGCCCTTGGCGCGTCACCAGAAATCTTCGATTTCTAGTTGCCTACCGGACTACGTCCGGTAACGCTGTGGGAACCACTCGAAACAAAAATCTCCTCCAAAAAACCGCGAGCGCGAGGCGCTCGCGGGCCGCTTAACGCAGAGTCATATCGTTTCTTTCAAAACACTTCCGCACCCCGCCCAACAGCGGTCTGATAGACGCGTCCCTCAACACCGCGATCCGCGAACTCGTCGAGCATCGCGCCCGCGATCTCCCGGCGATCGCTCTCCCGGCAGGCGGCGATCACGGCGGGCCCAGCGCCACTTACCGTAACACCGGTTGCACCCGCTTCGAGGGCGACCGCCCGAACGTCGTCGTACCCCTCGATCAGCTCCGCGCGGGCGGGCGTGACGATCCCGTCTTCCATCCCCCGGCCGACGAGGTCGGGATCGTCCCGGAACATCCCCGCGACGAGCGTCGCCGCTCGTCCAACACACTCGACGATCCGTTCGATCTCCGCCGAGCGAGGAACCACTCGCCGGGCGTCCCGCGTCGAGATCACCATCTCGGGGAGACACACTACCAACGGAATCGAGGCGTCGACCTGCGTGACTCCCTCGGGCGTGGCGATCGTAAACCCTCCCATGATCGACGGAGCGACGTTGTCAGCGTGGGCCTCGCCCGAGACGAGTGCCTCGCCTTCGGCGGCGTAGGGGACCAGTTCCTCGCGGGAGTAGCCCAGTTCGTACGCCTCGTTGATCCCGACGGCGACCGCCGCCGCGCTCGCCGCCGAGGAGCCGAGCCCCGACGATGGACGAACTCCCTTGTCGATCCGGATCCTCGCCGGTGAATCGAGCGCCCGAGCGACCGCTCCGGCGGTGTTTTTCTCCGGATCCTCGGGAATGAACTCGCTGCCCGCGCCCTGCATCTCGATGGTCGTCTCCCCGGCCTTCTCGACCTGGACAACGTCGGCGGGACGGTCCAGCGCCGTGCCGAACACGTCGAAGCCGCTGCCGAGGTTCGCGCTCGTCGCGGGGGCCCGCACGGTAACCATGCTCCTCATTCCCGGAGGGCGAGCAAAAAGGTAGCGTCTACGCGTCGCCTTCCTCGCGCATGCCGGGTGCGTCCCGCAGATCCACGTCCTCGGGCTCCTCGCCGCCGCCCACGCCGACCTCGCCGTGGTCGTCTTCGACGTAGAGGTCGTCCGCGAAGCCGCCCTCCGCGTGGGGGTGTTCGGGATCGTCGAGTTTTTCGAGCGTCGCGGGTGCTCCGGGAATCCCGTCTGGAGGGCTGAACGCACCAAGGGGATCGTCGATGGTGATGTCGTAGCGCTCGAAGAAGTTCGCATACCGCTCGTAGTGGTCCTCCAGTTCGTCTGCCGGGATCTCCATCATCTCGGTCCACCCATGATTAAAGAAGTCGAAGTTTCCCTGGATGTGGGTGATCTCGCGGGCACTCGCTTCGTCGTAGTCCTCTTCGAGCGCGCGGAGATAGGTGTCCATCGTCGCGCCGAAGAAAGCGTCGAGGTGCGCGCGTCGTTCCTCTTTGCGGCCTTCTTCGGCTTTCCCGAGGAAGATCCTCGTGTGCATCTTGACGAGTCCGTAGTTCGCGACGGTGCTGACGCCGGGGGTCGAAAGCGCCTTTTTGGCGGCCCAGTGACGCGGGTTCTGTCGGATCTTCATGGGTAGGATTGGGACGCGAAACCCTTGAACCTCCCGGCGGCAACCTGAATGAGCTTTCGGAATAGCAACC
The DNA here is from genome assembly GCA_022561895.1 of Methanobacteriota archaeon. Classification (GTDB taxonomy): domain Archaea; phylum Halobacteriota; class Halobacteria; order Halobacteriales; family Halalkalicoccaceae; genus Halalkalicoccus. The sequence continues at coordinate 5,251 of JADFQH010000015.1, forward strand.
GACTTTACCCCTCGTGTCGAACCCTTCCGACATGACCCAGTCGTACGTGATCATCGGCGATGGAATTTCGGGGAGTTCCGCCGCCGAGACCCTCCGCGAGAAGGACCCCGACGCGGAGATAACAGTGATTACCGACGAGGGTGAACCGCTCTACAACCGGATCCTCATCAAGGAGTTCGCCAAAGGAAAGCTGCCCGAAGCCCCCATCTCGATCCACGACGAGGAGTGGTACGAGGATCGGGATATTACTCTCTCTCTCGACACCCACGTCACCCGGATCGATCCCGACGCCCATAGTATCCACACCCACGAGGGTGACGATCTCGAATACGACAAACTTCTCATTGCGACCGGCGGAACCCCTACCCAACTCCCCGTCGAGAACTCGGACGCCGGGGGAATTCACCATTTCTGGACGTTTCAGGACGCCCGGAATATCGAGGCCGACGCGAGCGAAGCCGAAACCGGCGTCGCGGTCGGCGCAGGCCTCTTAGGAATCGATCTCGCGGCGATCTGTGGCGCACAGGACGTCGAGGGCTACTACCTGATGCGGGGCAATCGCTGGTGGCGCTATGCGCTCTCGCTCGACGGCGCGGAGATCATTCATAATGGTCTCGAAGAGAAAGGCGTTACCCCCGTTTTCGACAGCGGCGTCGATCGTTTCGAGGTCGATGATTCGGGACACGTCACGGCCGCGATCGACCCCAACGGCGAGCGCTTCGAGACCGATTTTGTGGGAATTGCGATCGGACTCAACTTCAACACCGAGTACCTTCGAGGATCCGGCGTCGAGGAGGACGACGGGATCGTCGTTGATGAGTACATGCAGACGAATGTCGAGGATATCTACGCGTCGGGCGATCTCACCCGGTTTTACGACACGATCCTCGGCGAGTACGCCCAGAACGGCTCGTGGGGATCGGCCAAAGAACAGGGCAAGATCGCGGGGGTCAACATGGCCGCAGATGAGGAAAGCGAGGCGTTTCGCTGGGTATCATCCTACTCGATCACGCACTTCGATTTCCCCTTTCTCTCCTTCGGTCACCCGACGATCGGCGACGAGTACGTCGAACAAAAGTACTCGGATACCGAGTGGCGACGCATCGCACTCAAAAACGGCAAAGTCGTCGGCGGCGTGCTGATCGGCGATCTCGCCCCCCAGACCCGTCTGAAGAGGCTCATGCGCGAGGAAACGGTCGTTGAAGGCCAGACTGATGTGCTGCTCGAAGAGGATATCGATCTCGACAACCTCGCGGTCTCACAGTGATCTCATACTGTCGGAGATAACGAGTTACCTCCTGGTTCACGGTTAGTCGACCGTCACCACCGACAGCACACGACCAGCGGTTGGATTTTTGTCGGGCGGTATCACGCCGACGCGAGCTCTAAATGTGGTCCGGCGGCGGCCGTCGAATCCGTCGGTGTGACGATCCGCTCGTCCCGGTCGTACTCGATCAGTCCCGCATTGACCAGTTTCGGTAGATGGCCGTGATGAAACCGCAGCGCGACTCGGTCGTAGGTCTCTTCGGACGAGTCGATCCGGTCGACGACGTGTGAGATCACCGTCTCGACCGCGACCGGCTCCTCCCGTTCGAGAAGATACGCGAGTGCGTACCGTCGGTGTCGATGTGAGAGGATCGAGAACAGCGCGTCGGTCGAGACCGGCGGTTCGCGCGACGGGGCCCGACCGGCAAGCAGATCCGAGAGCTGTTCGATCGACGGCGTGTCGGGGATCATTACTCGTCTTACGGAACGGACTCACTAAAGGACAGTACCTACACAGCTAGGGTCGGTCGTCACTCGTTCGATTCCTCGAGGAAGGTGCTGAACACCTTTCGTTCCGCTGCCCGGAGGTGCTGGGAGAACGTCGGCGCGGCGATATCGAGCGAGTCGGCGACCTCCTCGCCGGTGCTCGCCCTGGGCCATTCGAAAAATCCCGAAAAGTAGGCCGCTTCGAGCGCCGAACGCTGTTTTTCGGTGAGCCCGTCGTCGAGTCGGGGCCAACGATCGTGGGACGCCCGCTCCCGGCTCGCGGTTCGGCGCTGGGCGATGAGTTCGGCGTCGGCGTACGCGGCCCGAATCGCTCCGACGGCGGCCCGGATATCGGCGTTGTGCGGAAAGACCGCGACGCCCCGGAGAACGCCGTCCTCGACGACGACGGAGCGAACCCGTCCGCCGTGGGAGGCGATCGCCGAGATGAGCGGCGGGTCGTCCATCGTGAGTTCGAACAGCGTCTCGTCAGCGATCTGCCTCGCTCGGGCGACTCCCGGAATGGTCGTGATAGCTTCGGTGAATCGCTCCCCGGCCATTCCCGTCATCGTGGTGTAGACGAGATACGACCCGTCGTCGGTCGGAACGGTCCGCTCGAATCGGAGCGTGCTCACATCGCCATCGAGGGCCTCGATCAGCGGGCGAATCGCATCGCGCACTTGGAACTCGAGTTCGACGTGGCTCTCGGTCATGAGCGCCTCCTTTCGTTCGACCGCGTTGATCGCGTGCCCGATCAGCTCCCCTAGCTCCGAGAGAACCGCCCGCTCGCCCTCGTCGAACGCACGTGGTTGATCGGCGTAGACGTTCAACACGCCGTAGATCGTTTCTTCGTACCCGAGCGCTACTGCACACGAGGACTGATAGCCGCGCTCGATCGCGTTCTCGCGCCACGGTTCGTACGCGGGATCGTCGAGGATGTCCTGCATCACCTGAATTTCGCCGGTCCGAACCGCCCGCCCGGTCGGACCCTGAGCGGTCTCGCCGTCCGTGGTGATCGTGATTCCGTCGAGATAGCCCTCCTCGATACCAGCCCACGTCCGGGGGACGACCCGCCCGGCAGCGAGATCGACCTCGCCGATCCACGCGAACCGATACGGCCCCGTTCCGGCCAACCGTTCACAGACCGCTGTCTCGATACCGTCGTGGGTGTCGGCATCGATGAGCGCCCGGTTGATCCGCCGGATCACCGTGTTGATCCGGTCGAGTCGCTTCAGTTCGTCGCGCTGGCGCGAAAGCTCGCGTTCCCGGCATTCGCGCTCGGTGATATCCCTGAACATCCCTTGAACGATCCGCTCGCCGTCGAGTTCGGTCACGCAGGCGCTGATCTCGACCGGAATGCGATGGCCCTCGGCGTGGATGACCTCGAACTCGCGTTTGTCCCTGATCACTCCGCCGTGGTCCGCGTGTTCCTCGAACGCCGCTCTGTACCTCTCCGTCTCCTCGGCCGGGTGAAGCTTCGACTGGTGTAGTCCAACGAGTTGCTCGCGGGGTCTGCCGAGCAGCCGCTCGGCCGCGTCGTTCACATCTACGATCACGCCCGTCGTCGCGCTAACGAGAAAGATGGCGTCCGGCGCGGTTCGCATCAGGGTTCGATGTCGCCCCTTCGTCGCTTCGAGTTCGTTGCGTCGCTGCTCTCGATTCGTGATAAGATCAACGATGCCAACGCCGGCAACAATCCCACCGACGTGACGGCGTCGATCCTGTCGTCGGGAACGAACGTCAACCGCATGCTGCTGACAGCCGACGACTCCGGTGCGGCGGGAATCGACCTGGTGGACGGAACAGCCGGACTGTTGGAAACACTCGGCTTTCTCGACAACACCACCCAG
>JADFQH010000015.1:8859-17661 GCA_022561895.1 Methanobacteriota archaeon
GTGAGAAACCGTTCTCCCCCGTGTTCGTACTCTCGGACGGCGATCGAAAGAGGGATTTCGTACCCCTCGCTGTGAACGCCGCGTAGTTCGACCGTCTCCGAACCGAATCGATCGGATCGACCGAAACACCCGAACAGTTCGGTGTCCTGCGACCGCCCGGCCACGAGCGTCTCGATCGATTCGCCGAACAGTTCGGACGGGTCGTAGCCGAATATCCGTCCCACAGCCGGATTGGCGAAGACGATCGTCCCCGCTTCATCGACCGCGAACATCCCCTCGAAACCGTGTTCGACCAACGTCTCGGCCAACGTCGCGCCGAATCCGGTTCTCACTTCGGTATCGCTTGCCATCCTCGATTCCTCTTGCTTCTCGGTACCCACTTCTACTTATGTATACTATTTTGATTAAAAATAACTATCGATTTGGTCGTTGAGAGAGTGTTCGTGAAGAACCCGGCTGCGTTTATTGTACACCGGGGTCTTCCAAGGGGAAAGCCCTGCTCTAAGGCAAGCATCGAAGTTCCTGGCACTCCTCATTCGAGAGGATGACGGAAAACCAAAGCGACACGTTCGATATCGGCGGCGAACTAACTGTCCACCGACTCGGTTTCGGGGCGATGCGCCTCACCGGCGAGAACATCATCGGCTCGCCCGACGACGAGGACGAAGCGCGTGCGGTCCTCGAACGCGCCCGCGAGATCGGCGTCGACTTCATCGACACCGCGGACTCCTACGGCCCGGCAGTCAGCGAACGGCTGATCGGCGAAACCTTCGGACCGGAGTACGAAAATGTGACTATCGCCACCAAGGGCGGACTGTGGCGAACCCTCGATGGAAGCTGGCCGCCGTGTGGCGATCCCGAGTATCTTCAGAACGCACTCATGGGCAGTCTGGATCGCCTCGGCGTGGGCTCGATCGACCTCTATCAGTTCCATCGACCCGATCCAGACACGCCCTTCGAGGAGTCGATCCACCAGCTGGCCGAGTTCAAGGACCAAGGCTATGTCGAGCACGTCGGTGTGAGCAACGTCTCGGTCGAACAGTTGGATGAAGCGCGCGAGATCGTCGAGATCGCCACCGTCCAAAACGAGTTCAACGTCGGCGATCGCTCCGACGAGGACGTTCTTTCGGCGTGTGAGGACGCCGGTATCGGCTTCATCCCGTGGTCGCCGATCGGTTCCGGGGGGAACGACTTAGGGGGGAAAATGGACGATGTCGCCGAAATAGCTGACGCCCACGACGCCACCGATTCACAGATCGCACTGGCATGGCTGCTCCAGCGTTCGCCCGTGACACTCCCGATTCCGGGGACTTCGAGCGTCGAGCATCTAGAGGAGAACGTCGCAGCCTCGGAGATCGAGCTTTCGGACGACGAGATGAGCCGTCTAGAGTGAGCCAAAACGGTATCGTTTTCGGGCGGGCGGGCGGAGTGTGCGTATGGACGCAAGCGGCGACATGACCCTCGCGTTCGATCTGGCGGCGCTCGAAGCACTCGCCGAACCCGATCGAGTCTTTACCGACGCGCGCCAGTGGACCGAGTACGTGGGGGTCGTCAGCGAGAAACCCACCTACGTGGTGACGAACTTCACGCGCAAACACCGGATCCGACAGGACTTCTTTTCCGGACCGAGGGGTCGAAAAGAGAGCTTAGAGAGCGTCAAAGATCAGTTCGACACCGAACGGCACGTGTTCGTCGGAACGAACGAGGATGATGAGGACCTCGCCCAGCGAGTGGGCTGGGAGTATCTACCCGTCGAGGGCGCTGCGGAGGCGGCGGGCTGGGAGCTTGCCGATGCTGTCGAAGAGCCGGAGTCGAACGAAGACGAACGCGACGACTGGCCCTAAATCGAGTGACCTTATTGTAGAGGCCGAATACTGACTGATATGCCACTCGATGTCGCCCGCGCGCTGAAAGAGGGATTCGACAGACTCGCAAGTCGCAACGGCGCGCTCTTTGTCGGCATATTCCTGCTCGTCTCGCTGCTCGGCAACGTTGCGATCGACAGTGCAACAGTTGCGCTCGAAGCCCTTTCGACCGAGTTAGCCGCAGAAACCGGCCAGCCCCAGCCCGATCCCATTCCCGAGGCGGCAACCCCGTTCGCGTTCGACATTCCCGGCTCCGTAATCACCCTCTTGGTGCTTTTCTGGCTGCTTGCATGGGCCGCAATGAGCGTTATCGCCGTTCGGGTGATGGCGACGGAGTATACCGACAAAATTCCCGACGATCTGCTCTCGCGGCGACTCACACTCGCAACGATCAACGAGATCTTCGCCCGGATCGTCGTCTTAGCGCTCATCGCTGTTGGTTTCGTTCTTCTCGTTGTTCCCGGAATCTTCCTTGGGATCTGTTTTTACTTCGTCCGGCCGCTGATCGCCATCGAGGACAGAAACGCGATCGACGCGATGGTAGAAAGCTGGCGACTCTCGAAGGGCGATCGTTTTGCGATTTTGATCCTTCTCATCGGAGCGGTCGTGATCTACGCGGCGATCTCGATTGTGGGGACCCTCGGCGCACTCGCGCTCTCCGTGCTCCCGGTTGCGGGGGCGATCGTCTCGATCACGTTCGCGGCGATTGCAAACGTCTTCTGGCTCGCGGTGTCGGCGCGTGCGTACGTCCAGCTTTGGGAACGAGACGAGATGACAGAAGAAACCACCGAATCGGAGCCGGATAACGAGTGGAACGATCCCGATGGTGTCGAGTGGTGAAACGAGGGATCGATCGAACGACAGCGAAACGCGCCCTTTAACCGATTGACGAGATAAATGAAACCGATGGCAACGCCCCGCGTTCCCGGCGATGAGGAGATCTCGCTTCCCTGCGGGGAGTCCGTCTCGCTCGCTGAACTCGACATGGGGATGCGCGAGTACACCTGCTCGTGTGGGGAGCGCCACGCCGTCGTGATGGACGTCCACCCACCGTCGAGATTCGTCCCCGAGGCGATCGTCGAAGTCCTGAGAGAAACCGTCGAAACCACCGATGACGCGGGCGAGTTCGGGACGATCCACATCATGGGCATCGTCCTCGAAGAGTTTCCCGAGCGGGTCGTCGCAGAAGACGTTTCCGAAAACGGGCAAGTCGGGTATTCGATGCTCTGGCTCACCGATTTCGACTCTCGACGATTACACGCGATCGTCGTCGAACTCTTGGTCGAACTGATGGATCACGCGATCAGTCATTCTGAGGATTCGGGCGCTACCACCGAATTCGAAGAGCAGATGCTCGATTTCGACGTGAACGAGTTCGTAGAGGAGTATCGCAGAGTTCGGGATTTCGAGAGCGAGTTCGATCGACCGGCGTGATCACTCGAAAACGATCCGCTCTCCTCGCGGAACTAACCGGACTTCGCTGCCGATCGGAATCGGAACCAGTGGATCGGTGTGGCCGAAATCGACGTTGAAGACGGCGGTCGCGTTGGGGTTGTATCTGTCAAGCTGCTTCGCAATCTCGTCGTGGAGTCGCTTGCGGTACTCCTCGAAACCGATCTCACGATCTACGTGCGGGGCGAACGTCCGCGGACGACCGACCATAACGCCCGAAAACCGTTGTAGCCAACCACGCTCGCCGAGTGAACGAAGCAGGTAGCCGACATCCTGAGCGTACGGGATGTCCTCGCTCGTTTCGAGCGCCAGCACCGCACCGTCGAGCGCACCTGATGCGGGCAGATACCGATCCGTCTGGAGCTGCCAGTTCAGGATGGAAAAACAGCCGCCCCAGAGACGACCCGACACTCCCCGGTCGCCCCGCCAATCCCATCCATCGTTTTCGTGCCACTTACGGGGTTCGCGGGTGTCGAAGTCGTACCAACCATCGGACCACTCTTTTGCAGGCTGGATCTCACCCACTCGCTCCTCGAAAAACGCCCGGCGGAGATACCGCTCGGTGTAGGGATGGATCTGGCGATCGACCGCGAGCGTGGGCATGCAGACCGCGCCGTAGCTCACGATCCCGTGGTTCCACAGAAGGAGTCTGAAATTATCGTTGTCGCTGTAGCCGAAGAACCGTTTCGGAGTTTCGGTTATTCGGTCGGGATCGAGATACGGGAGGATTCGGAGTTGATCGTCCCCGCCGGTAACGGCCATCACTCCCTGGATCGAATCGTCCTCGAACGCTTTCATCAGGTCTTCAGCGCGGACTTCGGGATTCGCTTCGAGCCACTCCGAGTCTCGTTTGGCGGTGTCGAATACGACCGGTTCGAGGTCGAAAACGTCGCGGAGGCGGTCACGGGCAATTTCCAGCCGCTCGTCGTCGATCGGATCGGAAGGGGCGACGAGTGCGATTCGGTCACCGTGTTCGAGCGGTGGTGGGTTGATCGGAGCGGTCATGTCACCACGAACGTCCGACTTGTCATAGCCATTTTCATCATCGTGATAACTCACAGCAACCCCTTTGACGGAGCCTACCGAGACTCATACATGGAACTCGAAGAGCGGGCACGACAACGACGCGAGGAGATCGACGCCATACTGGAGCGAAAGCCGGGTGTCAGGGAGGTACAGGACGACGAGGACCGCTTTACCGTTGTCGGAGCCGCGAATCGGGAGACCTACGAAAACTGGCTCACACCGATCGAAGAACACTTCGTCTGTCACCGGAACCCGATTCCCGAAGAGAAGGAGGGGTGGCACGTCTCGCTTTCCGGCGATCTCGACGGGGAGCTGTCGATGGCGGATCTCCGGGAGCTTCCGACTGTGGCGGTCGCACACACGATGGAGTGTGCGGGCAACGGCCGCGGCCAGCACGACCCCCAGACGGGCGACGTCCAGTGGGGCTACGAGGCCGCCGCGACCGCGGTCTGGACCGGGGTTCCAGTAAGTTCGGTGTTGCGCGCCCGTGGGCTGGGTTCCGACGGCGAGAACGAAACGCGGTGGCTCACCGCGATCGGCGGCGATCCCGCCGTCGATGGCGATATCTACGTGCGCTCGATCCCGCTCTCGAAGGCGCTTTCGGACTGCATTCTCGCCTACGAGATGAACGGCCAGCCCCTTCCTGAGGAGCACGGCGCGCCGGTTCGTCTGCTCGTTCCGGGCTGGTACGGCGCGAACAGCGTCAAATGGGTGTCGGAGCTCCGCGTTATGGATGGAATGGTCACCGAGGGATCGCTCGACCGCCCGGAGACCCACGCCCGGTGGCAACAGGAAGCCTACCGGTTCTACCCGGCGGGAGACACCCCGGAGCCGAACAAGAGCATTGACGAGTTCGATACGTGGGAACAGCTCCGATCCGAGCGGATCGACCACCCCTACGCCTTCGATCAGAACGTAATGTCCGTCATCGGCTCGCCGACCGGTGAGGAAGTGATTGAGCCGGGAGGGATCGAGATCCACGGGGTTGCGTGGGCGGGCGACGACACAATCGACCGGGTCGAGATTTCCGTTGATGGTGGGGAGACGTGGGAGGACGCAGAACCCTTCGGTCCCGAGTACTCGTGTACGTGGCGGCTGTTTCGGTACGAGTGGAACGCTTCCGAAGGAACCCACGCGCTCGTCTCGCGGGCGACCGACGAACGCGGACGGACCCAACCCGCGAAAATCAGCGGTCCCAAGAAGTTTTCCGAGGCACTCGAAAACGGCGAGTATCCGTGGAACGAGGGTGGGTACGGGGCGAACGCCTACCTGCCGAACGCGGTTGAGGTCGAAGTTGTGGAAATCAGTAGCTCCTCGAAAACGTGACACATATAAACCTCATTGGAGAGCATATGGAGCGTATCGTCGAAACGTCGGAGGTCCTCGGTGGCAAACCCCGAATCGCGGGACGGCGTATCTCAGTCTTGCAGATCAAAGACTGGACCGACAGCGGCCGCTCCCCGACTCGAATCGCCGCCGACTACGATCTCGATCTCGCGGATGTACATGCCGCACTCACCTATTATTGCGATCGTCCAGAGGAGATGAGCGAGTGGCGTGCCACGAAGCTACGCTCGAACGAAAGCTACAGGAGCGCGAAATCGCCGGGCCTGAGGACCGACCGGACCACCTCAATCCCAATCGGGATTCCGTATCGCCCCGATAACTCTTCGTATTCCGTGTGATGAACACGTCGATCCGGAGCTACGGAAGGCCCTCGATACGGAGCACAAAACGGAACACGTACTCGCTGTCGATGAACTCGGTGCTGGAACCGACGACGACGTAATTTGGGAGTACGCGGTCGAACACCGCTATTTCGTCCTCACCAACGACAGGGACTTCATTGACGGAACAGTCCAGCGCATCGAGGAGCACCCCGGTGTTCTCCGGTATCGTGGACAACCGACCATCGGCGACGTTCTCCGTGTGATCCGTGCAATCGACACCTATCTGAGTACCGAGGAAATCGCTGGCGTCGAATTTCGCGTACCGGACGAGTGGATCTAACAGTGTAGATCGACGATAATTCATTCGAATTTCGCAACCTCGCTTCGCTTTTCACAGCGTATCGTGTCCCTTATTACGATGTGCGAACTGGATCGGAGTGATGACCGACGAGGACACGACTCGGACGATTCTGCTCATTGGTAGTGGCCCCATCCAGATCGGACAGGCCGCAGAGTTCGACTACTCCGGCGCACAGGCCTGCCGGGCACTCCGAGAGGAGGGAGTCCGGGTCGTTCTCGTCAACTCGAACCCCGCGACGATCATGACCGATCCCGAGATGGCCGATAAGGTGTATATCGAACCCATCACGACCGAAGCCATTTCGGAGATAATTAGAAAGGAAAATCCCGATGGCGTGATCGCGGGACTCGGCGGACAGACTGGACTCAACGTGAGCGCCGAACTCGCAGAAGAGGGCGTGCTCGAAGAGCACGACGTCGAGATCATGGGCACACCACTCGAAACGATCTACGCGACCGAGGACCGCGAACTGTTTCGTCACCGGATGGAGGAGATCGGCCAGCCGGTCCCCAGCTCACGTACGATAGAATCGATGGGCGAAATCGAAGGCGCAGTCGAGGACGTAGGCGGCCTGCCAGTCATTATGCGTACGACCTACACTCTCGGTGGCAGTGGGTCGGGTGTCGTAGGGGAGATGGACGAACTGAAAGAATCAGTCCGTAAGGGACTCAGACTCTCGCGGAACAACGAGGTCCTTCTCACCGAGTCCATCGCGGGCTGGGTCGAGTTGGAGTACGAGGTGATGCGCGACGCCGACGATTCGTGTATCATCATCTGCAACATGGAGAACATCGACCCGATGGGGATTCACACCGGGGAATCGATGGTGGTGACGCCCTCGCAGGTGATCCCTGACGACGGCCATCAGGAGATGCGCACCGCGGCGCTCGACGTGATCCGCGAACTCGGAATCCAAGGAGGATGCAACATCCAGTTCGCGTGGCGCGACGACGGCACGCCCGGTGGCGAGTACAGGGTCGTCGAGGTCAACCCCCGTGTGTCGCGCTCTTCGGCACTCGCTTCGAAAGCCACCGGATATCCTATCGCGCGCGTGACCGCGAAGGTTGCACTCGGAAAGCGACTTCACGAGATCGAAAACGAAATCACTGGAGAAACGACGGCGGCGTTCGAGCCAGCCATCGACTACGTGGTGACGAAGGTCCCGCGCTGGCCCAAGGACAAATTTAGTGAAGTGGAGTTCGATCTCGGCACGGCGATGAAAAGCACCGGGGAAGCGATGTCGATCGGGCGAACATTTGAAGAAAGCCTATTGAAAGCGCTTCGTTCGACCGAGTACGATCCCGACGTGGTCTGGGATGAGCTTTCGGACGAGGAGTTAGAACGCGAGTACTTAGAAACCCCGACGCCGGATCGGCCGTATGCGATGTTTGAGGCCTTCGATCGGGGCTACTCTGTTGAGGAAGTCTGTGACCTGACGGGGATCCAGCCGTGGTATACGGAGCGCTATCGGAACATCGCCAACGCGGCGAGCGCCGCCCAAGAGGGCGACTTTTCGAGCGCCGCTGAGGTCGGCTTTACGAACGCACAGGTCGCCGCCGGGATCAGTGCAAGCGAGGCCTCGACGATCCCGCAAGCCGATGGTGGGACCATCGACACGGTCGAAGACAGCTCCCCCGATCGGGATTTCAAGCAGGTCGACACCTGTGCCGGGGAGTTCGCTGCCTCGACGCCGTACTACTACTCTGCGCGCGCTCGCGGCGACCGGCTGGGTCGTGACGAGGTACAGGTGGACAGAGGAGTAAAGAGCGTCGTGATCGTCGGGGGCGGTCCCATCCGTATCGGACAGGGCGTCGAGTTCGATTACTGTACGGTGCATGCGGTACAGGCACTCAGGGAGACAGGGATCGAAACCCACGTCGTCAATAACAACCCTGAAACCGTCTCGACTGACTACGACACCTCCGACGGCCTCTTTTTCGAGCCGATCACCGCAGAGGAGGTCGCGGACGTGATCGAAGCAACAGGAGCAGACGGCGCGATGATCCAGTTCGGCGGCCAGACCTCCGTGGACATCGGCGAACCCCTGAAAGAAGAGATCGAGCGTCGTGGACTCGATTGTGAGGTCCTCGGCACGACCGTTGATGCGATGGATCTCGCCGAGGACAGGGATCGTTTCAACCACCTGATGGACGAACTCGCCATTGCTCAGCCAGAGGGTGGAACGGCAACGAGCGAGGAAGAAGCGCTGGATCTCGCCCACGAGATCGGCTATCCAGTACTCGTTCGTCCCTCCTACGTTCTCGGCGGGAGGGCAATGGAGGTCGTCGGCTCCGATTCGGAACTAAAGGAGTATATCGAGGAGGCAGTCAGAGTCAGTCCTGAAAAGCCGATCCTCGTCGATAAGTTTCTGGAGGGGGCTGTCGAACTCGATGTGGACGCGGTAGCGGATGGCGAGGACGTGCTGATC
>JADFQH010000015.1:17671-19026 GCA_022561895.1 Methanobacteriota archaeon
TGGAGTTCACTCTGGCGATTCCGCGTGTATGATCCCACCGCGCTGGCTGGAGGCCGACGCGATGGGGCGGATTCGGGACGTAGTCGAGAAAATCGCCCGTGCGCTCGATACCGTGGGTCTGTTGAACGTCCAGCTTGCGGTCTACGAGGGCGAGGTCTACGTGCTTGAGGCGAATCCCCGATCGTCTCGCACCGTGCCGTTCGTCTCGAAAGCGACCGGCGTTCCGATCGCAAAGATAGCTGCACAGGTGATGGCCGGAGCCTCGTTGGCCGCTCTCGATATTCAGGAGAAAATCCCGGAACAGACGAGCGTCAAGGAGGTCGTCCTGCCCTTCGACCGTCTTCCCAACTCCGACCCCCGTCTCGGCCCGGAGATGAAATCAACTGGAGAAGTGATGGGCACGGCAGATTCCTTCGGCAAGGCCTACTGGAAGGCCCAGCAGGCCGCGGGGGCTGTCCTCCCGAAGGGCGGGACGGCAGTCATCGACCTCGACGTGGATGGGTTCGAGGAGTTCTATGAAGTAAAGGAGTTCGAGGACGTGCCCGACGCGATCCGCGAGGGCGAGATCGATCTCGTGATCACGCGCGATCGCGAGTCGCTTCAAACTGCTGTCGAGGAGGACGTAACCTACTACTCGACCGCCCCGAGCGTGCAGGCCGCGCTCGAAGCGCTTCGCGCGCGCGAAGAGCCACTTGACGTGCGGGCGGTTTCGGAGCGCCCGGTGAGGGAGGCCCAGTGGGGTCGGTAGCTCGCCAGATACCGTTCTAAACCGTTAACTGTTGTTTCTCCTCGACTGTCGATCGTAATAGTGGATCAACGCGTACTACGCCGACGCCGGGTCGCGCACACTACCGCCGAGTCGAGGAACATCGATCTCGATGTCGATTTCGTCGTACCAGACCACCGGCCGTTTCGCTCGCCCGTCCCGTTCGAATTCGATCAGGCCGAGTCGCTCGAGTTCTCGGAGGTTGCGATGTACGTCTTTGATATCCCGATCGACGAGCGTCGCAGTCTCGCGCATGCTCTCCGGTTCGTGCTCAGCGATTACCCTGATGAGTTCGAGGTTCGTCGGGCTGAACAGACGTGAAAGCGACTGTTCGTCCGGCAGGCTGAGTTCGTGGCGATCCGCTTCGAGATCGCCACGCTCGAACGCTTCGAGGTAGTACTCGAATCCGGGATGCGGAGTAACCTGCTCGACTTCCCGTACGGTGTAGCCGAACCGCTCCCCCTTGGCCTTCCAGGCCCGGTTGTTGCTCGGGTGGTTGTCCGAGAAGATCAGGACCTCGTCGCCAGGACCGAGGTCGAGCCCGTTCGACACCCAGTTGTTGGCTTCGCTCGTGTTTCTGGTGATGAGA
>JADFQH010000016.1:0-6325 GCA_022561895.1 Methanobacteriota archaeon
GCCGCTGATGTTACCCGTTGCCAGCACCCCGACCGCGACGATGAAGCCGATCGCAAGCCCGGCGAACTCGTCTGGGGTGCGCTCGTCGATCGCCATCGCCATGATCGTCATCATCAGGAAGAAGGTGATCACGAGTTCATTCAGCGCGGCCTGCCAGCCCGCAACCTCCGGAAAGGCGACGGTCGCACCCATCCCGCCAACCGTGACCGCTTCGGTGCCTCGGATCGCGACGAACACGACTCCGGCGGCGATCCCGCCCGCGAGCTGGGCCGCGATATACGCGGCAGCGGGAGTGGTTTCGATCCGATCGGTCAGCCAGAACGCGACCGTCACGGCGGGGTTGATATGCTGGCCCGAGACATGCCCCAAGAGATAGATCGGTATTGTAACCGCGCCGAAAAAGGCGATCGCAATACCGATCCATCCCAACGTCCCGAGACCGAGACCGTCGACGGTGAATGTAGCTGCGGCTCCCTCGCCCAACGCCCCCTCGGGCACCGTCATGAGATCGATCGCGACCGCCCCCGCGCCGAAAAAGACGATGCTGAACGTCCCGATGAACTCCGCCGTGGCCTTCTGTGTGAGCGTGTACGCTTCGGTCATGAGCAGTACATATGACTGACCCCTGTTATCAATTGTCATTAGAACGTCCGATCTCGACGGAAATCGGAGCGGACGATAGCAGGCAACAGCTAAGGGCCGTCGGGTGCGATCGACGGGCAATGGACTCGCCCGACGAGCCGAGCCCCCCACGAACGCAGACCATCACCGGCCAGTGTGAGCGCTGCGAGTGGGACGTCGTCGCCGAGTCGTATCCGGCGATGGTCAAAGCGTATCAGGACCATCTCCGAGAGAGCCATCCGAAGCTGTGGCTCCGAACGTAGCAACAAAAAACAGGTGCTGAAGCGAAGTCCGATTAGGGTTCGAGCAGGACCTTCGTCACGCCCTCTTCGCGGTTGTCGAACGCCTCGTACATCTCGGGGGCCTCGTCGAGACCCACGCGATGGGAGACCATCCAACTCGGATCCGCGCGACCCTCGATGATCAGATCACGCAGGTAGCGGTTGTACTGCTTGACGTTCGCTTGGCCCGTGCCACATTTCAGGCCCTTCTCGAAGAACTTCCCGAAGTCGATTCCCAACCGTCCTTGCCCGGCCATCGCGTCGGGCGCGCCGGGATCCGAAGGCACGTAGAGTCCCGGAATCCCCAGCTCGCCTGTCGGCCGAACGACCTGAATCAGCTGATTCAGAACGACGGCCGGGTTCTCGCGAGCTGGGTCGTAGGCGTCATCGCCCGGATCGGTTTCGGGGTCGATCGCCTGATAGCCGACGGCATCGATACCCTTATCGACCTCATCGCCGTGGGCGTCGATGATCTGCTCGACTGGGTCGCTATCCTCGAAGTTGATCGGGATCGCACCACAGTTCTCCTCGACCCTGTCGAGGCGGCTGGGCACACGGTCGACGATGTAGATCTCCGCTGCACCCTTGATATGGGCGCTGTAGGCCGCCATCGCGCCGACGGGACCGGCCCCGAAGACCGCGACGGATTCGCCCGGCTGGAGGTTCGCGAGTTCGGTTCCGTGCCACCCCGTCGGGAAGATATCCGCGAGCAGCGAGAAACTGTCCTCGTGTTCGTCGCCCTCGGGGAGCTTCAGCGCGTTGAAGTCCGCATAGGGTACGCGAAGCCGTTCGGCCTGTCCGCCTTTATAGGGCCCCATCGCGACGTAGCCGTACGCGCCGCCCGCGAATCCGGGGTTGACGTTCGTACAGAAGCCCGTGTAGCCCTCCTCACAGTTCTTACAGAACCCACAGGCGACGTTGAAGGGAAGGACGATTCGGTCGCCCTCCTCCAAGGTGCTTACGCCCTCGCCCACCTCGTCGACGATCCCCATGTTCTCGTGGCCGAAGACGATCCCCGGCTCGGCGTCGGTCCGTCCCTCATACATGTGGAGATCGGACCCACAGATACAGGTCGTCGTGATATCGATCAGCACGTCGTTCGGGTGTTCGAGCTCCGGCTCGTCTACTTCTTCGACTGCGACATCGTGCGGTCCCTGATAGACCACGGCATTCATTGACATTGGTTTAGTCCCCAAGCAGTCTATCGACAGCAAGCCCCATAATCATGATTGTTAATCAATGAATGAAGTCTAACAACTATTCCCGTCGGACCACAACCGGTATCGGCTAGAGAGGGGTACACAGCGCATGGAGCTTACCGAAGCGCTTCCGACGGCGGGGCTGACCTGCGTCGTCGGCGCAGGCGGGAAGAAGACGACGCTGTACGCGCTCGCGAACGCGCTCGACCGGGCGGTCCTCACCGCCACGGTCAGGATTCCGATCTTCGATCCTCACGTCGCGCGCGTCGTCGTCACCGACCATCCACTTCGAGCGATCGAGGAGAACGACGACTGGCCGCTCGGCGTCGTTCCCGAACGCGAGTTCGAGGACCGATATCGGGGCTACGACCGAGAAACCGTCGAGGAGCTGGCAGAGCAAGCCGACGTGCCGATCCTCGTAAAAGCGGATGGCGCGCGCATGCGCGAATTCAAAGCGCCCGACGAACGGGAGCCACAGCTCCCCCGAACCACCGATACGGTAATCCCGATCGCGAGCGTTCACGCCGCCGGCAAACCCCTTGACGACGCGGTGGTCCACCGCCCGGAACGAATCGCCGCGATCGCGAGGATTGAACTCGGCGAGGAGATCACGCCCGAGGCGGTTGCCGAGGTGCTCGCAAGCCCCGAAGGCGGGCTGAAAGACGTTCCCGAGGAAGCGACCGTGATCCCGCTGCTCAACAAAGTGGACGACAGCGAGGACGAGCGAGTCGCCCGCGAAATCGCGGACAGAATTCACGAGCGCGCGAATGTCGAGCGGGTGGTCATCGCCCGGATGGCGGACGCCGAGGTCGTGGACCTGATCTAGAATAGCTCGCACTGGCGCTTCTCAAAGCTCTCATTTAGCTCCCTGCGGGCCTCTTCGACCCCTCTGACGAACTCATCATCATCAGCGAACATCCCGAAGCCGTTCATTCGGTCGGCGAGCGACTCGGCTTTTTCATCGTTCTCGCCTTCTTCATCGACGAGTTCGTACAGCCCGTTACCCAGATTCGTGACGATCCCGTGCTCGGCCAGCCGCCGGAGCCGCTGGCTAATGTAGTGGCGCTCGTCGTCGATCTCGTCTTCGAGATTGGCCGCGAGGTTCCGGCCGTCCTCTAAGGCGTCGAGGATCGCCCAATCGGCGTCGTTGAGTCGGATGTTATGTATTGTCATTGATGTCACCGATACTTCACGATAGGTGTCTTCCGTGTAACTGTCTATCGTAACTTCACGTCGTTAATCCAACCCACTCGATCCACGCGCCGTGCTGGTTGTAGGCAGCGATCGGCTCAACAACTGAGTTCCCATCGACTACCCGACCGAGTTCGAGAACGATTCCATGCTCGCACTCCGGCGCTGGCCGGTGGCCCGACAGCCAGTACAGCTCTCGTGACTTTCCTGCTTCAGTGAGGGATTCGTCCAACTGCTCAACTTGCTCGTCCGAGAGTTGATACCGAAGCTGGGTGTCGAACACGCAGACTGGGAGGCTATCAGGAATCTTCTCGAGAAGGTCCGGAAACGATTCAACGGCGTCGCCCCGCCTCAGCTTCGGTGGGTCCTCACGAGCGATGGAAATCGCTTGTTCGAGGTTCCGGTGACGATTCGTATGCTCGGGCCAGACGAGCGCGCGAAGCCAGCGGGCCTCATCAAGATCGGTCACGTCGAGCGGATTGAGATCGACGCCGATTCGGGAGTCGATTCGTGGGAACTGATTCGGAATCGGCGGCTCACGATCGCCGCGGACAGCGGCCGAAAGGCACAACGGCGAATCCGTGTTTCCAACACAGTCCCCGTTGTACTCGTAGTCATACCGGTCGAACAGGAGGTTGAGACCCGCACTGGCTCCGAGTTCGATCAATGCGAGTGGCTCCCTATCGGCGAGCCGTGAGACGAACTCGAAGGCCGGAAGCAGCGCCGTACATCGCCTGACGGCGTTGGTCTGTGTCCTGCGAGTTTCGAGGATTGGGTGTAACCGCTCTTCGTGTTCGAGGCAGAAACTCCTGAATGAAGGGAAGGGATTCTCGCTCTCGACCAAAATCGGATCGTCCGCGACGCTCGGATAGAACGTCGAAAGCGGGTGTGAGACGCCACGGAGCAGTTCGGCATGCACAGCCGCGAGCAGGACGTGCGGTGGCGAGCGATCCGAAGGGACGACCCGAGCGAGACCCAGTAACTCCGCATCACCCGCAACACCGCGAGCCAGCCGCTCGTACAACGGCGAGGTGCCGACGCACCAGTCCGCAAATCCATCGAAGCGTGCTGCGAGCGTCATTCGAACCTCTCTACTGCCCGTTCGAACTCCGCTCTCGTATTGAGGTTCTCGAACGTATCGAGCGCGGCGTGTTCGAGGGCCTCTTCCTCTCCGATTACGACGTAGTTCAGATACTCCAAGGGTGCAATGACCTTTCGCTCGCCCGCTTCGAGTGCGCGCTCGCAGGCTTCGGCCATCGATTCGGCACGATAGACGGCGTGGGTGGTCTGAAACCAGCCGTCGCCGATCCGGGGAACCGCGGCGTCGTACCCCTCGGCACGCGAAAAGAGGTGAGAAACGAGCGCCGGTTCGACAAACGGCATGTCACAGGCCACGATGAAGGCGTACTCGGCTTCGGTCTTGCGGAGCCCCGTCCGAATCCCGGCCATCGGACCCTCGTCGGGATCGGGATCCTCGGCGATAGTGTGTGAATTCGGGTAGCTCTCGAAGGCCGCGCGGATCGCCGCAGTCTGATCGGCCCGACAGTTCACGACGAGCCGGTCGGTCACGTCCGCGAGCCGATCCCCGACCCGACGAATCATCGGTTTCCCAGCGAGGTCGGTGGTTGCTTTGTCCTGCTCCCCGAACCGAGTGGACCGGCCGCCTGCGAGAACGACACCGTCTGGCATGTACAAGGGTTCTCGCGGAGCGCCATAGATTACTCGGCGCAAACCCGTCATACTTTTCCCACCCGCTATCCTCGGTGGAGCCATGTACGCCGCAGGTGAGGGTCGATGAAGGAGTCGCTGATGGAGATTGTCTGCTGTCCGATCGATAAGGGCGAACTCGAACTCGATGTCGAAGAGCGCGACGGCGAGGAGATCCTTGAGGGAACGCTGACCTGCACCGAGTGCGGTGAGGTCTACCCGATCGAAGACGGCATCCCGAATCTCCTGCCGCCGGACATGCGCGAGGACGCCGCCGTCTAAGGACCGTGGCTCAAACGCTGTCCGTCGACGTAAACCGCGGGTCCGTCCACTCGATCGAGCCACAGGTGCGTCAGTTCGAGACCAGCGAGAGTTTTGCCATTGCGCTCACGAACCACGGTTCGGCCACACACGTCCACATAAACGTCGATGACGGACTGGCGAGGGCGATCTCGCTCGAAGGCGGTAACCACTTCATCGAAGCTGGACGCACTCACCGGATCGAAGCGACCGTCGATCAGCGAAGCCGTCCCGTAAGTGGCCGCCTGAAGGTCGTCACCGGCTACGGAGCCGAGACCGCCGTGATTGACATCTCGCTGATTCCACCCGAAGCAACCCCCGAAAAAGCACCGGTCGAGGTGGACGAACGACTCTCGAAGCCACAGCCCCACTCGCGCGAACAGCCCTCCCGACAGACCGAGACGGCAGTTCCACTGCGGGCGGTTGCGGCGGGCGCGCTCGTTCTCCTCTCGCTTTCGTTCGTCGTTATTGGCGCGCTTATTGCCGGCAATCCAGCGGTTATTCTCGGCGTCGGGATCGTTCTTCTCGGGATTGCTGGCGCGGCCGCCCTCGTCTATAGCTCCTGATTCCTTACGCTACAGGTCCAGATCCTCGGGATAAGTGGGTGTGCCCGACAGGCCGTCCTCGTTCATCCGCCGCGCCCGCAGATACCGCGCCCGATATCGGTTAGCGTCCTCGTTTAGATCCGCTTCCCGAATCTCCTCGATTTTTCCCTCCGCAACCGCGTCGATAATCCCCTCGATCTGTTCTTTTTCCGTGGGGGTTAGCTCGAACTCGTAGGTCCGCGACTCCTCCCGTCCGAGGGTAACGAACTTCCTTGCGGCGGTGATGAAGACGGAACACGGCTCCCGACAGGGGAACTCACCCTCTCCTCGGGGAGCGTCGAGTTCAGCCCCTTCGTCCTCGTCCCACATCCGGCGTTTGAGACACTGTGAATCGACACAGCAGCTTTCTGCGGCGGCTTCGAGTTCCTCGGCGGAGAGTTGGGAGACGATGCTGTAGATCCCGCTTTGACGCCCGGCAGCG
>JADFQH010000016.1:6335-19024 GCA_022561895.1 Methanobacteriota archaeon
CACGAAAATGCGTTACGTCGAGTTCGCCCTCGCGCTCGCGATGCCAGTTCGCGACCGTCGCGGGGTAGATGAAGTCAACCGTCCGAACGAGATCGCGCCCGTCGAGATCGGCGAACTTCCAGCCCGTCGGAAGCGTGGGTGCGGTCGAAAGCGGTCGGTACCGCCCTCGATCATCCTCCTTGACGAGTTCGCGCGCCGAAAGCGGATCGTCGTAGCTGTCGAGATCGGTTCGCTCTGTGTCCTCGATGTGACGGATCGAGTATCGTCGCTTACCGTCTTCTGCGAGGGTTGCGGTGATTCGAAGTTGGCCCCACGTCCGAGAGATACCTGAAAAGAGGGCCTCGTAGCGTTCGGATACCGATCGAGCCCGTGCATCTTCGACCCATCGAAGGAAGTCGTATCGAGGGCTTTCGGGCGAGCCGACGACGTGGGTAAAGTAGTACCAGTTCGAGACGAACCACGGGTTCTCGGTCGCGAACTCCCGGAGTTCTTCCTCGTCGAGTTCGATCGATTCGCCGGGGATCGAGATCGTGTAGGGGTCCTCGCCGGAGAGGGATAGGCCGTCAAAGGCGACCCCCTCGGGTGCGCTTGCGACGAGCGCATCGAGCTGTGGATCGTTCATCAGTCGCCCGCGACCTCCGCAGTTCCGGTGCGAACGCGCTCGCTTGCGTCCCCGATCTCCGCACCGGCCTCCGCGGCGCGTTCGAGGAGCACCTCCGCCATCAGATGCTCGGTTCCGACCGCTCCTGAGTACCAGATCCGGTGGCCCTCGACCTCGGCGGGAATCTCATAGCCCTCGCGGAAATCCTCGGTCAGCCCCATATCCTCGGGGATGTCCTCTTGGGTGTGAAACCCATCGGCGATGAAGAGCGGGACGACGACGATGTCGGGTGTCGAGAAGAACTCGGTGACGTCGTCGACCTCCGGCTCCTCGTCCATGAATAGGGACTGAACCTCGTCGAAGCGGTCCATTTCGCGGATTCGTGTGGCGTGATACTTGATCGCCTTCGCCGAGTTCGCGTTCCTGTCCGTGCCGTGGCCGACGATGGCGAGACCCACCCCCTCTCCGATTTCGGGGTCGCCAGTGATGGTTTCGGCTCGCTGCATGATCACGTCGCTCATCGAGTCGTGCGTCCCGACCGGCCCGCAGTAGTGGATCGTTTTCTCGACATCGGCCGCACGCGAGGTGGTGTAGCTTGCGCTGACACCATCCCCCGAGTCCCACTGTTCGACGTCCCAGTTCTCTAAACGGAGTTCGCGCGGGATGACCTGCTCGGTGAAGTAGCCCTCGCTGATGAACAGGGGGACGACGTACACTTCGTCACTTTCGAGCGTCCGGAGGACCTCCCGGAAGGATGGCTCTTCCTTCCAGAACGCCTCTCTGACCTCGTCGAAGACCCCTGTTTCGCGGATGGTGTCTGCGTGCGAAAACGTCGGTGTCGAGGATCCAGGATTGAGATGCGACCCGTGGCCGACGATGACGAGCGCCTGCATAGTGGGACGTAACGACGGGGCGAGTATAGGATTGTCGTCTCCACCGCCGGGAAGCCCCTACTCCCGTTCGCGCAGATCCCTGAAGATCGCTTGCACGATTCGTTTACCATCGAATTCGAGGGAGGCGGCGCTGATCTCGACGGGGATCTCGTGGCCCTCTTTGTGGACGACCCTGAACTCACGGTGGTTTCGAATCACGCCGCTCGATCCGGCGTGTCTCTCGAAGACCTCCGCATAATATTCGCGTTCGTCTTTGGGGTGGAGCTTCGTCTGGTGTAGTCCGCGAAGCTCCTCTCGGGAGCGGCCGAGAAGCGCTTCTGCGGCGGCGTTTGCCTCACGAAGCGTTCCCGTCTCGGCGTCGACGACGAAGATCGCGTCGGGTGCGGTTTCGAGGAGCTTCTCGTAGCCCTCACGGGTTTCCTTGAGCGCCTGTTCGGTGCGACGCTGCTCGACGGCCCCACGAACGCGGTTTGCAAGCAGCTCGAACCCTTCGAGTCCGCCGCCCTTCGAAACGTAGTCCGTAACGCCCTCCGAGATCGCCTCGCTTGCGACCTCCTCGCTGCCCTGTCCGGTAAAAAGGATGAACGGCAGGTCGGGATACGCGGCGCGAACGCGTTTGAGAAGCTCGACACCCGTCAGTTGGGGCATCTGGTGATCACTGACGACACACTCGATATCTCCCTCCGGAATGCCATCGAGCACCGCCGTTGGATCGGTGATCTGACGAAGCTGGATCTCGGGGTCGATCTCCGAAAGCGATGTCTCCGTCAGCCGCAAAAACGTCTCGTCGTCGTCAACGTGTAATGCTCGGATCGGTCCCTCCACCGGTCGCACCGACTTCATCTCCCTACGCTGTGTGCCCATCCACCATAGCTGTTTATATACTTCGAGCGATCACTCGGCCGAGATCGGCTCGACTCCGATGCTCACGAGCACGACGACCTGTCTGTGTTCCTCGCCGGAGAACCCATCGTAGTCGAGGCTCCGATACTCGAACTCCCGGTCCAGAACACGATATCGATTGTGTGTCCCTTCGTCCGTTTCGCCGTCCGACCGGACATTATCGAGATGCTCGTTCGAAATTCGCACACTCTCGCCCACATCGGGGATCGGCAGTCGGGTCTGTTCGCCGAACCCGGCGATCGGCTCGTCCGGATCATCGGTGTAAAACGAAAGCCCCACGATCGGATCGTCGTACACACTCGCGACCCCCCCACGGGAATAGACTTCATCGCTCATGTCAGTGTATCATCCACAGCAGATGGAAAGAGTCTTTGGGTTGTTGGGACCAACGAGTTAACAAGCGCGCCCGGAAAGAGGTGAGTAATGCTGTCCGTGACGAACACGCTCTCGGGCGAGCGCGAGGAGTTTCGACCAACCGGAGAAAACGTCCTGCTGTACGTCTGTGGGCTGACCGTCTCGGACGATGCACATCTCGGCCACGCCCGCGTGTGGGTCCACGCCGACATCATGTGTCGCTGGCTCGAACACGAAGGATATGAGGTGAGACACGTCGAGAACTTTACCGACGTAAACGAGAAGATCGCCGCCCGGATCGGTGAAGTCGGCGACACCGAAAACGAGGTGGCCCGTCGGTTCATCGCAAGCGTCATCGAGGATATGCGCGGGCTGAATCTGAAACGCGCGACGGTCTATCCCCGCGTTTCCGAACACGTTCCCGAGATCATTACGCTGATCGAGCAGCTAGTCGAATCCGGTCACGCCTACGAGTCCGGCGGCTCCGTTTACTTCGACGTTACCTCCTTCGAGGAGTACGGAAAACTCTCGAATCAGAAGATCGAGCAGCTCGAAGCTCAGGGCGACCCCGAAGAGCAAGGCGAAAAACGCCATCCCGCGGATTTCGCGCTCTGGAAATCCGGCGGCGTCTCCGAGAGCGCAATCACCGAGCACGAAAAGATCGATCACGACCACCCGCCGGCGGGCGAAATGTGGGACTCGCCGTGGGGCGAGGGCAGGCCGGGCTGGCATATCGAGTGTTCGGCGATGGCGATGACCCACCTCGACGAAACCATCGACATCCATATCGGCGGCCACGATCTCGTCTTCCCGCACCACGAAAACGAGATCGCCCAGAGCGAGGCCGCAACCGGAGAGCGCTTTGCGAACTACTGGCTCCATACAGGTCTGCTCGAAACCAAAGGCGAGAAGATGAGTTCGAGTCTGGGGAACTTCTTTACCGTTTCCGCCGCTCTCTCCGAGTTCGGCCCCGACGTGCTTCGCTCGTTCTATCTCTCGACTGAGTACGGCTCGAAACAGACGTTCTCGGAGGAAGCAATGAACGAGGCACGGGAACGGTTCGAACGCTTAGAACGCGCCCACGAGCGCGCAACCAAAGCCGTGGACAGCCCCGACGCGCGAACGAAAATCGAAGACGACGCTCTCAGAACGGCCGTCACCACGACTCACGAAGAGTTCACGCGGGCAATGAACGACGATTTTGGTGTACGGCCGGCGATGGCCGCGCTTCTCTCGCTTGCGAGTGCGGTCAATCGGCACGTCGATGAGCACGACGAAAACGATTATCGTGCGCTCCGCCGAGCAGTCGAAACCATAGAAGAGCTCGGCGGCGGTGTTTTCGGCTTCTCCTTTGACTCCGAAGGAGGTGGGGAGGTCGAACTCGCCGGAGATCTCGTCGAACTCGTTTTGGACGTGCGCGAAGACGAGCGCGAAGCGGGCAACTACGAACGAGCCGACGCACTCCGTGACGATCTCGAAGCTCTTGGGGTAGCAGTCGAGGACGAAGGAAACGACACGTCGTATCGGTTGTAGAAATATACAGTACTAGATATTTATTTTACTGTAAATAATATGAGTATAGTATGGATCTTACACGGCGGGCGTTCGGCACGGGAGTAGTAGGAGGATGTGTCGGATCGGCGGGCTGTCTCGGGTTCGTTCGCGGCGATGACGCACTCGAGTACGAGGCGATCGGTGCACGGCCGAGCAGCGACGCGCTTTCGGAAACCGGCTATCGACACCGGAGTACCGAGGTCAAGCCGATGACGGAGGCGATCGAGGTCGGCGACCAACGTCGCGAGATCGAACTGAAAAACGTCGCGACGGAGTGTGACAAGGGTGTCGATCTCGGTGTGGTCGGAACCGTCCGGGCGGCGATGTTCGTCGCCTTTGCAACGCCGCAGTTCGAACTGCTCGGCCGAACGTTCCATCCCGGCGATCGGATCAGTCCGCGGCGAATCGCGACGGAGCTCGGATCGAGCTACGACGAGTTCTCGATCGGCGAGGAGATCGACGAGTGGCAACTCTCGGTCTTCGAGGAGGAGGTAGCCGTCTCGACGTTCGAGGGGCGAGCGGCGATGAGCGGAACCGAGATCGACGTGCATGCCCATATCGGATCGGCGACCAACGACGACGATCTGGTCATCTTCGTCGGCGCACACCCGCGGCAGCTCGACGGTGAACGAAAGAACGTCGCGGCGCGACGGTCATCCCTATCGGTGGGGGTCAGACGCAACGACAGATCGAACTCCTCGTTGATCTCGAAAGCGACGTGTTGACGTGCACACCGTCGTACGCGCTGTATCTTGCAGAGAGCGCGAGAAACGACGGACTGAACCCCCGCGACTTTGCGCTCTCGACCGTGATCATCGGCGCGGAACCCTGCACCCAGCCGATGCGCGAGGCGATCGAGGCCGCCCTCGACGTGACTGCCGTCGATATTTACGGCCTCTCGGAGATCATCGGACCTGGCGTCTCGAACGAGTGTCACGAGGCACAGGACGGACTGCATATCTGGGAGGACCAGTTCTACCCCGAGGTGATCGATCCCGCGACCGGCGAACCCCTTCCGGAGGGCGAGGAGGGCGAGCTCGTCCTCACCTCGCTGACCAAAGAAGCGCTGCCGATCATCCGATATCGGACCGGCGATCTGACGACGTTGAACGACGAACAATGTGCCTGCCGGCGGACGATGGTCCGGATGGACAACGTCACCGGGCGGGCGGACGATCTCCTCATCGTTCGCGGCGTCAACGTCTATCCCAGCCAGATCGAGAGCGTCGTCCTCGAGTTCGACGACGTGTTGCCACACTACCGGATCGATCTCGAACGCGAGGGAGAGCTCGATACGATCGAGATCACGGTCGAACTCGACGAGGGGTTCGACGGTGATCGCACTACGCTCGAAAACCGAATTCGCGAGCGATTACAGAACGTACTGACGCTCTCGCCGGATACGCTTACGCTGGTCGATTATGGGGAGATCGAACGAACGGAGGTCGGGAAAGTCAAACGAGTCTACGATCGCCGATAGCGCGTCCAACGGAAACCCCGCCGACCGGGCGGGGGGCATCGAGTATCGCTATCCCATCTACTGGCGCGTGCCAGCACTCCTTGCTACAGGTGCGACCCATATATCTATAAACGTACTAATAACACGAGAATCGCTGTTCTATACGTCAAAACACCCATAGCCGAGAAGAAATCGCAGAAATGCCAGAGTGCCCCTGAACGTCGACCGTCAATCGAAGTATGTGACCTCTGGCATCAGAAACACCTCCCTCCAGCTTCATAGAGGTTTCCCTGTATCGACGATTAGCAACTGATTATTTCGGTCGGAGCACGCCCGATCAGTCGGAACGTGCCGATCGCTCGATGTACAACGACATCGACCGAAGAAACGAAACATGAGCGTGGTGGAGCTGCCACCACAGCGGGCCAAACAGCGCCGTATCGGATACGACGACGCCGTAGCCGCGGTGCGCTGACACAACCCAGCGCAACCATTCATCTGTACGACATGAACGATGATAACTAATCAGTTACTAATCACGAATCGACTGGCCGAGTTGTCGATCGAGAGCCACGGAGAGGGACTCGAACCACAGTCGCTCCACTCGCTACGCTCGTTTCGCTCCCTGATTCAACTCCCGTCTGGCTTTCACTGCTCACATTCGTTCGCAGCAGAAAGCCAGGGGGGGGATTTGAACCCCCGAACTCCCGATTACAAGTCGGGTGCTTGAACCACCCAAGCTCCCCTGGCGCATCCGAGTGCTGTACGGTCGAATGTAAGCCCCGAAAGAGATTCGCAGCATCAATCGAACGAATTTCTTTCAACAGTTACGTCCGTCCGTATATCCCTACGGGGAGTTATCGGTTTCGACTCGCTTTTCGAGTTCGACTCGGTGTGGTTCGTAGTCCAGGCTGGCATAAAACCGCCGTGCGCCGTCGTTTGCGGCGAGCGTTTCGAGTCCGATCACGTCCGCATCCCGCTCTGTAAGCGCCACCTCCGCCGCTTCCATGAGCGCCGTTCCGATCCCCTCACTTCGCTTCTCCGGAATGACGAAGAGGTTGTGTACGATCCCACGAGTCGTTTCGGTGGCATAAAGACGACGCTCGATCGCGAACATCGCGAATCCGACGATCCGTCCCTCACTGCGGGCAACGAGCAGGGTGTCGTCGGCGATATAGCGGCCGATCGTCTCGGCGATCCTTCCGCGATTCGTCTCGCTTGCGAGATGTGAGCCAAAGCGCTGCTGGCCGCGGGCCAACTCCACCCACAGATCCGCGATAACCTCCGTTTCATCGAGCGTCGGCGATTCGATCCGCATCGGTTCGGACGAGGAGTGCGAGCACAAAGAACCGGTCGGTCAGTCGATGATCGGCCAGTCGGTTAGACGCGCCGACAGTCGCTACAGACGGCCTGCCCGTTCACTGATACGAGTTCCGGCATGAGCGACCCACAGATCTCACAGACGCTCTGGGTCGAGTACGCTGTATCTTCCGTGGTCGACTCCGGTTCGCCCGCCATCGTCTCGAACTCGTTTTCGGGTAGCGAACGCCCGGATGCCGCTGCGGTGAGTACGTCCTGGGGCGTAAGAACGCCGACGAGTCCGCCCCCGTTTCGAACGAGCAACTGGTGGCGATCCCCTGCGGAAAGTGCGCTTGCTGCCTCCGAGAGGGGGACCTCCGGTTTGATGCTCGGCCCGGAACCCGACATCACGGAGGCGATCCCGGTTTCGACGGGGATCGATCCCGTGGTCACGGCCCGGAGCAGATCGCGTTCCGTGACGGTTCCAACCGCTTCGGTTCCCCGAACGACGACGACACCGCTCACCCCGTCCTCGATCATGAGATCGATCACATCCCTGATCGTATCCGACTCACTCACCCCCGCGTACGCCGTCGTCATCACGTCTCTAACAGTGAGATCTTCAGCCATATGTGTACAGTTAGCACAGACGGTCTAAAAGCTGTTCCCGGCAGAGTTAAGCATCCGTGAGTGGTAGTATCACGGCCCTTTTGATAGCGATCCGGAATCGGGACGTTGAAAGGTTCGTGTGGCGAGATTAGGGCTGATGACCATCCCCTCGTTCGTGCTCGGGATCGCCGGCGGGACCGGTGCGGGAAAGACCACTATCGCTCGCGACGTGACCGACGGGCTCGATCAGCCGATGACACAGCTCCCGCTCGATAACTACTACGAGGACCATCCCGAACGCTCGTTTGCCGAGCGACGATCGATCAACTACGACCATCCATCCGCCTTCGACTGGGATCTCATCCGGGCGCACGTAGAGAAACTGTGTTCGGGCGAGTCAATCGAGATGCCCCAGTACGACTTCGAAACCCACGCTCGAACCGGCGAGCGCGTGCGGGTCGAACCGACCGACGTACTCGTCATCGAGGGGATTCTTGCACTGTATGAGGAGGCACTGAACAACGGAATGGATCTCAGACTCTACGTCGAAACCGATGCGGACGTGCGAATTCTTCGGCGGATTCGTCGGGACGTTATCGAACGCGGGCGGAGTTTGGAGGGGGTTATCGAGCAGTATCTCTCAACAGTGAAACCGATGCACGAGCAGTTCGTCGAGCCGACGAAAAAACGGGCGGATCTCGTCGTTCCGGAGGGGGCAAACAGCGCCGCCATCGAGCTTCTCGGCGCTGCGATCGCGGACGCGCAAAATTCTTCAAAAGTAAAAGCGCCGCTGATCGAGCACGATTAGGCCGGTTTTCGCTCGGGATTCGAACCGGTGGGGTGGTAGTCCCAGAACCCACCGCCGCGCATCGCCCGGCCGATCGCGCGGTGGAACTCGACGATGTTCGGGACCTCCTCGATATCGACCCCGTTCAGGATCTCGCGTGCGGGGACGACCTTTTTCGAGTTGATACGAATCGGGTCGTCGCCGAACTCGGCGTTGAACTCATCGAACCGAAGGGGAAAGTCCTCCTCTTCGTCGACTTTTTTGGCGAAGATCGCCATGCCGTACTGTCGCATTCCTTCGCTTCCCTGCTCGCCATCGGGATCGTGCGGCCAGTCCATACCGGAGGTGGGGCAGGGGCGCGAAAAAAGGTTGCTACTGGGAGGTGTCCTCCGTTGGGGAACGACAGGGAAAAGGTACGGCGGGCCGAACGGCCAGCAATGGCTTCTAGAACGACGAACGCGAGTCCGCTTGCGTACGCCATCACGCTCGGGACGGCCCTCCTGATCGGCTTTGCCGGATTCGGTGTCGGAACGCTGTTCAGTATCGCGGTCGTGGGTGTTCTCGGTCTCGTTGGGGTAGATGTGTTCGCCCAGCCGATCCTGCTTACGGTTATCGGCGTCATCACGCTCCAAGGGCTCGGCTTCGGTACCGTTGCACTGTTTTATCTGACGACACGCGAGGAGGGCTTTGATTTCCTCATGCTCTCGCTTCCCGATCTGCGGGACTTTATCTGGATCGCCGCGGGCCTGATCACGCTCTTTGGAACGCTGATCGTGGTGAACCTCGTCCAGACGACGTTCGGCATCGAGTCCGCCGATCACAGTCTCCAAGCGCTCGGCGCGGAGACGCCCGAACTTCTTCTGATACTCGTCCCGTTTTCGCTGCTGCTCGTCGGTCCCGGCGAGGAGCTACTCTTTCGGGGTGTTATCCAGCAGCTCCTCAGAAACCGCTTTGGCGTCGCCGTCGGTATCGCCCTCGCCAGCATCATCTTTGCCGTTGCCCACGTCGGGGCACTCACCGACGAAGGACTTCTTGCCACCCTCCTCACCTACGTCGCCTTGAGCATCGTTCTCGGAGTGAGCTACGAGTACAGCGAGAACCTCGTCGTTCCGGCCGTGATCCACGGCCTGTTCAACGCGATCCAGTTTCTGATCCTCTACTGGGCGATTACGAGCGGTGGCGAGGAGGCATTGGCCCTGCTCTTGTTGTAGACCGAATCGGATTTGGTCACCCCCTCTAGAATTCCTCTGTGAGCAACCCCAACCCACTTCACTCCCGCGCCATCGGTACGTGGCTCTCGATCCCGCATCCGACCGTCGCCGAAGCGCTCGCCGGATTGGACTACGACTTCGCGGTGATCGACACCGAACACGCCTCGACGACGACCGAAACCGTAGAAAACATGATCCGAGCGATCGAGGCCGCGGGCGACACCGCGCCGCTCGCGCGCGTCGCGTGGAACGACCCCGTCCGGATCAAGCGCCTTCTGGACACCGGCGTCGCCGGACTCATGCTCCCGATGGTCGAAACCAGCGACGAAGCCCGCGAGGTGGTCGCGGCGATGAGCTACCCGCCCGAGGGGGGCCGCGGGATCGCCGCCTCGCGGGCCTCGGGCTACGAACTCACCCCCGAGTACGTCGATCGTGCAAGCGACGACCTCACGACGATCGTCCAGATCGAGACGGAGAAAGGGGTGGGAAACGCCACGGAGATCGCCGGCGTCTCCGGAATCGACGCGCTGTTCGTCGGTCCCGCGGATCTCTCGGGCTCGCTCGGCGTCTTCGGACAGTTCGATTCGGAGCCGTTTACCGACGCCCTCACGCAGGTAATCGACGCCGGTGAGAAGGCCGAAAAACCGGTCGGAACGCTCGCGACGGATGAGATGGAAATCGAGCGCTGGCACGACGCGGGCTTTGATTTCCTCATCGCCGGCACCGACATTGGCCATCTGCAGAGCGGCGGTAATCGAGCGATAGAGACCTACCGCTCGCTCGGCTATAGTAGTCGTTGAACGTCACTCCACACCCGTGTGCGGAGTCGCGGCCAGCGCCGGGAGCACTGGCCGCCAGCGTCCACACGGTCTGCAAACAGTTTCAACGACTACTATAGAGCCATCCCTCTTCGGCAGCGTCGACGAGTTTCGACCCGGCTTCTCGCCAGTCGTCCGCCCCTCGCTCGAAGACCGCCTCGGCCCGACTGGTCGCTTCTTCGATCGCAGCCCGCTCGTCGATCGTCGTGAACTCCTCCTCCAGAAGGACCGGCTGGCCCTCGACGATGACGGTTTCCGCGTTCGCGCTCCCGTAGACGAGGTTCGGGATCGCGGTGTGAAACGGCTTTTCGACTACTGGCGCGACCGAGGGCGCATCGAGCGAAAATATCGCGAGATCCGCCCGGTTGCCGACCGCGAGCGCTCCAATAGCATCGAGTCCGAGCGCGCGTGCGCCGCCGACAGTTCCGACGCGAAGGGCCTCCCACGCCGGAAGCCGGGTCGGATTTTCAGCCTCTGTTTTCGAAAGCAGGCTCGCCGTCCGAAGCTCCCTCGTCATGTCGTGGCCGCCGGGTCCGGGAGCTTGGTCTGTGCCGAGTCCGACATAGGTGCCCCGGTCGAGGAACTCCGTGACGGGCGGAACGATTCCGTCGATGGCGGCGATCGAACTCGGACAGCCGATCATCCGCGCGCCGCTTTCTGCAATCCGCGTGCGCTCCTCGCTCGTTGCGCCGTGGCAGTGAACCGCGATCAGTCGATCATCGAGCAATCCCAGTTCGTCGAGAGCCCCTACAGTTGAACTCCCAGAACCGTAGCGAGCCTGAATCTGTTTTCGCTCGCGCTCACCCTGTGCGACGTGCATGTGGATCGATGCCTCTCGATCACTCGCCCGCTCCCGGATCGTCTCCAGTAGCTCCGCCGACACCATATCGAGCGCCTGCGGCCCATACATTGGAGTGACCAGCGACTCGTCGGCGTACCGATCGAACAACGCCTCGTTTCGTCCGAGTGTGGCCTCTCCCTTCTCGCGATCCATCGGATACGCCGTTCCGGGATCGCCGTCCATCGCCGCAGTCTCGTTGATGGTTTCTGTGGCCGCAACCCGAACGCCCATCGGCAGATACACTTCCTCGATGAGTGCTCCGACCCCTCGGGTGTACTCTCCGAACGTCGTCACGCCCGAACGAACGCCTTCGAGAACGCCGAGTCGTGCGCCGGCGATCCGATCCTCGTCGGTCATCGCGTCGGAAAACGGGGCGAGTCCGTGCGTCATCCACTCGATCTCGGGGAGGTCCTGTGCGCCACCTCTGAGCAGCGTCTGTGGGGTGTGGACGTGCGCGTCGATAAGCCCTGGAAGAACGAGTTTCTCGCCGGCGTCGATTACCTGGTCCGGACTGGCGTCGAACTCGTCGCCCGGCCCGACGAAGGTAATCTCCCCCTCCGAAACGCCGACCGCGCCGTCCTCGATGATTCCGAGTCCGCCTCTTTTCGTATCCATCGTACAGACCAGTCCGTTGGTGATCGCAGACTCCATTTATAGGGATTCTCGTAAAGACTCATAGAGTTCCCGTCCACTAACCGACCGACGTGGACCGTGCGAGTGCAAGAAACGATCCGGCTGGTTACGATAATCCCTATCAGCTCTCCTCGCGGACCATCGCCTCGATTCCGTCGAAACCGGCCTCGATTCGGTCGAGATCGTTCGCGAAGCTGACTCGAAGATAGTCTACCCCGGCCTCGCCGAAGCCGTTTCCGGGTGCGGTGACGACGCCGTACTCCCGGAGCAGACGTTTCGCGATCGAGAGGGTATCGCCCGAGAGCGCGCTCACGTCGAGAAACGCATAAAAGGCCCCTTCGGGTGGGACTGCCGAAATAGCTGGGATGGAGTCGACCCGATCGATCACGTACTCCCGGCGTTCCGCGAAGGCCTCGTACATCGCTTTCGTCGGTTCCTGCGGGCCGGTGATCGCCGCCAGCGCGGCGTGCTGGGCGACGCTCGAAGCACACGCGGTCGTCGACTCGTGAATCTTCGTCACCTCGCCGATGAGCTCCGTGGGTCCAGCGAGCCAGCCGATCCGCCAGCCCGTCATCGCGTAGCGTTTCGAGCACGAATCGACCGTCAGCACCCGGTCAGGATCGACGTAGCTCGCCATTGCCCGGTCCTCGCCCTCGTAGACGAGCCCCCTGTAGACTTCATCGGCGATGACGTAGGCGTCGTACTCGGCCGCCGCGGCGGCGACCTC
>JADFQH010000017.1:0-17042 GCA_022561895.1 Methanobacteriota archaeon
CATTCGCGCGGCCAATCGTCGGAAGGCGATCCAGTGGATAAAGACCATCACGAGGATGAACACGCCCATAATCACGTCCGCGAAGTGGACCAGCGTAATCATCCAGTCGAGCGCCGGCAGGGTGTTGCCCTGTACCCACGCCGCGCCGACGCCACCACCCTCGACGGACGGACCGACCCGGTTGAGCGCCTCGAAGTGAACCGCCTGAACGCCGATCAGCCAGACCGATCCCACCGAAAGGATCAGTGCGAGGATACCGCTTACCCAGAATGCCGCCCGGTCGGAAAGACCGCGGTTTTCGGTCGTCGTTGCCCCTGCGTCGTCGTCTCGGGAGGTGGTCGCCGCTCCGGCGGCCGTCCCGCCGTCCGTCGTCGTCTCTTCGGTCGTTGTTTCGGACTGGTCGTGTGGGTCGGTGCTCATTGGTCGAACATTCTCGCGTCGTCGCCGAAGATGATCTCCATTGCAGTATCGTTGAAAAACGCTCCACTATCGCGTTTCTCCAGCTCGTCTGCGATCTCGCCCGCCGAGCCGACGAGGATGGCGTTGGTCGCACACTCCTCGGCACAGGCGGGTCCCTGGCCGGCGTCCTGGCGCTCATCACAGCCGGTACACTTGTCCATCACGCCGCCCGACCCGAGGATCGCGTTCATCCCCTCGTCGCTTTCGGGAAACTGCGGTGCGCCAAAGGGACAGCCAGAAAGACAGTACTGACAGCCGATACAGAGGTCGTCGACGACCTCGACGAAACCGTCCTCGTCGCGTTTCTGGAGCGCGTTCGTCGGACAGACCGTCACACAAGGGGCCTCCTCGCAGTGATAACACTGCATCGGGAGGTTGGTCTCGCCGGGGTTCGCTCCTTCCGTGATCGCACGTGTCTGGTGACCATTAAAACCCTCGTCGGCCTCGTGGCCTTCGAGCATCGTCGTGATGTCGATGCGCTGATTGTTTACCTCGACATCCCACGTCCGCTTGCAGGCGACCACACAGCTCCCACAGTCGATACACGCCTCGACATCGGGGAAGATGCGCATTCCCTCGCCGGTACTCATCACGCCACTACTCATTCGTGTTTCAGTTGATTCGTTCGTTGACATTTAGTCGTCCCCCGTTGCTCGCATGTCGTAGTTCCGTACGTCCCACTGGTACGAACCACCGATTCCGGCCTCGTCCTGTGGGTAGTCGATGAACTCCATGTCGTACTCCTCGATTCGTTCGTCGGTCGCTTTCTCGACACGAACCATTCCCGATTTGGTCTCCTGCATCTGGGTTTCGGCATCGAAGCCACTCGGCGTAATGATGTTCGCGCTGTCGCCGATCGCGATCGGCTCGGTCCCCTCGGGGTAGTTGCCGCTCATGTTCTTTCCGTGGAACATCCCGCCCCAGTGGTAGGGGAGAAAGATCTCGTCGTCGCCCTGCGGTCTGTAGGTCACCTTCGCCTTCACGAGGATCGACCCCTTGTCCTGCGAGGTGATGATGACGTGGTCGTCCCCACCAGTGAGGTCGAGTTCTTCCGCGAGATCCGGGTGGATCTCGGCGTACATATGCGGCTGAATGTCAGCCGTATAGATGTTGTTTCGCGTTTCCGCTCCACCACCTTGGTGTTCGACCTGCCGACCCGAGGTGAGGATGATGTCCATCCCCTCGTCCATCGCCCGCTGGGTCGCCTCCTGTTGGGTTGCGGCGTTGTTCTGATCCAGTCGGAAGAAGTTCTCCTGCTGGCCGTTTGCGGGCCACTCTTCTGCGAGATCTGGTCGCGGACTCTCGACCGGCTCTCGATGCACTGGAACGGTGTCGATGAAGTTCCACGCGACCGCCCGCGCTCGTCCGCGTCCGGTCGGCGGGTCGGGCTGTGGGTTGTCGAACTGCTCGTAGAACTCGAGGTCGTGATTGTGACCTCGTTCCTCGTTCAGCGCTTGGGCGGCGTCGTAGACCGAGGAGTTCTCGTCGAGCGCGAGCTGGGTGGGGAGGTTCATCGCCGAGTGATCCGCCGGATCATCGGGCAGCGTCGTCGAGTAGCCCGGATACTGGGGGACACCCTCGATCTCGTCGTCCCACCACTCGGGTTCGAAGGGGTCTCGAAGCATGTCAAGCCCCTCCTCGCCTTCCTGCTCGAAGGTTTCTGCGAGCGGGTACTCCTTATCGACCTCCATCTCCTCCCATGCCTCGGGATCGGGCGCTTGAATGCCCCAGTCGGCCCGGAAGTCGTGGCCCCCATCACGGGGGTCGAGTTCGGTCGTCCAGATGATCGGCGTGCCCGGATGGCCGTCGCCCCAACAGGGCCACGGTAGCCCCCAGAACTCGCCGCTGACGTCGGTTCCTTCGACATCGGCGCGCAGCGTCTCAGTACTGAAGAGATCGTCGTTCTCGTTCTGTCGCTGGAGGCGTTCTGGGTCCTGCTGGTAACCGATCGTCCGGGTCCCGAGATTGATCTCTCGGAGTGTATCTTCGTAGGTGCTCTTTCCGTTGTAGAGCTCCTGACCGCTGCCCCAGTCGAAATGCTCGCCGAAGCCCATTCGACTAGCTAGCTCCTGCATGATCTGGAGATCGGGCTTCGAGTCGTGGGCCGGCGGCGCGACCGGCTCGCTCCACTGGACCGAGCGATGCGAGTTCGTCACCGAGCGGTAGTGTTCGTACTGGCTCGAAGCGGGCAGGAGAAGGACGTTGTCCGCATCGGCGTCCGCGAGGGTCCCCGCGACGGCGGGGAACACGTCGACGACGACGAGCATATCCAGCGTCTCCATCGCCTGCTTCATCTTGTCCATCTCGGTGATGGAGTTCGCCGAATGCCCCCAGAAAAACGCCATCTTCAGCGGGTCGGCCTGATAGAGGTTCGACTCGTGGAGCCGGTCTTCTTGCTCCAAAGCCGCCTCGTACCACCGCGCGACGGTCAGCCCGTCCTGGAACATCATCGAGCGGTCCGAGACGGGATCGGCGGTCTCCTCGGGGCCGTCGTCCGCCCCACGAGTGTCCTCGCGACCCTCCTCGTCGGCGTCCTCTAACTCGTCCTCGGGAGCTTCATCGATATCTTCTGCGTCATCTACGTCTTCGGCCACTTCGTCGTCACCCTCTTCGTCGTCCTCATCACCCCCGCCGACTTCCTCCTCGTCCGCACCGCCAATCGCCTCGAACATCTCCTCGGGCATCAGCTCGAAACGATCGTAGAGGTCCCAGAAATCAACCTCACCACTGTTCCACGGGCTCTGGTTCCAGACGTTCGCCCAATGAACCCACGAACCGGGCGCACCGACCGAGTAGTAGCCCGGCAGGATCGTACAGTCGACGCCCAGATCGGTCGCCCCCTGCACGTTGGCGTGCCCGCGCATAACCTGTAGGCCACCACCCGAACGGGCGGCGCTGCCCGAGGCGAGCGACAGCAGTGCGTACGAGCGGATGTTCTGCGTGCCGTTGTTATGCTGGGTCCCGCCCATCGCCCACTCGATCTGGACCTGTGGTTTGTTCTCGATGATCATATCGCCGATCTCGGCGATGTCCTCCGTCTCGATCCACGTGATGTCCGCGACGGTCTCTAGGTCGTACTGCTCGATCTCCTCGTAGGCGTCGGCCCAACCCTGCACGCGCCCCGAGAGCATCTCCTCGTCCAACTCGTCCTGTTCGTCGAGATACCGAATGAGACCCATCATCAGCGCCACGTCGGTTCCGGGACGCATCCGATAGAAGTGATCGGCGTGTGCCGAGGTCTTCGTGTATCGGGGGTCGATCGAGACGATCGTTCCGCCGCGGGCTTGGCCCTCCAGAATATGCTGCATCGCGACGGGATGGGCTTCGGCGGGGTTCTGGCCCACGATAATATTCAGATCGAAGTTCCGGTAGTCGTTCATTGTGTTCGTCATCGCCCCGAAGCCCCAGGTGTTCGCAAGCCCCGTCACAGTCGGGGAGTGACAGATCCGCGCCTGATGGTCGACGTTGTTCGTCCCCATGAAGGCCGCGAGCTTGCGGATCGCATACGCCTCCTCGTTTGCGTGGTGGGCGCTCCCGAGGATCATCGCGCTCTCGGGGCTGTACTCCTCTACCATATCTTCCCACTGCTCTGCGATGAGGTCGTAAGCCTCGTTCCACGAGATCGCCTCCCACTCGCCATCGATCCGGCGCATCGGGCGTTTCAGCCGCCGATCCGAGTGCTCGGTTTCTAAGATTCCCGCGCCCTTCGAACAGAGCGAGCCGTTGTTGACCGGGTTCTCCTCCCACGGCTCCATCGCGACGAACGACTCGCCGTCTTTGACTCCCTTGAACCCACAGCCGACCGCACAGTAGTTACAGATCGTCTTGGACATCTCGGCGTCCGGGCCGACGCCATCGGGCCCTTCCTCGTCGTTCTGTGCGAGGGTTCGGCCCGCCGCACCGCCTCCGAGCGCGACCGCACCCGCAAGCGCGCTCGCCTTCATGAACGAGCGACGATCGAGATCGAGCGAGACCGGTTCGGCACTCATCGGACTAGCCCACCCCGCTCCGAGTAGTCCACGGCCTGATACGTCTGATTAACCGTGATATTTCCTCTCATAGGGTACGATTTTGAGTAGAGCAGTATGAATGTTGTGGACGAAAGTTAGGCGAACCTAACGCCGGGGTACGGTTTCCGTCGGTCGCAAGACCTTTGGGTGCCCTTCGCTACCACCCGCTAATGAAGACCGGTGCGTTCGTCTGCTCGTGTGCCGGGACCTGCGATATCGATCTCGAAGCGGCCCGCGAGGGAGTAGAAGAGGTCGACGTCGCCGCCAGCTCCGAGCTTTTGTGTGGAAGTGGCCTGTCCGCGATGGAGGGAGTGGTCGAGGAGTACGATCTCGATCAGCTGCTGATCACCTGCCCGGAGCCCGCAGTCCAGAAGAAGTTAGGAAGCGTCGCCGAAGAGAAGGGACTGCACCCCGAGGCGGTTTCGTTCATCGACCAGCGCGAGGGAGCGGGCTGGGTCCACCCTGAGAACGAGGCGACCGACAAAACCTCCCGAATGATAAACGCCCGGTACGCGGGCCTCGAAGAGGAGGCGATCAGCCGCTCGATCTCGCGGGAAGCTGGCGCTCATGTCGCAGTTGTCGGCGACGCCGAAACCGCCGCGACCCTCAGCGATGACGCCGAGGTGACGCTGATCGCCGATGGGAACGAGTTCGCCGGAAGGGATGGATTGGACGAGGTAACGATCGAGCGCGGACGCATCACGGGCGTTTCGGGCGAGTTCGGCGACTTTTCCATTGGACTGGAAGCCCGCGTCACCGAGGACTGTATCTCCTGTATGAAATGCGTCCACGAAGGTCCCGATAATATGGTCACGCGCCGGCCCGTGGATATCGCGCCCGACGCGCCCGATGGCGAGTGGACCGACGTCTGTCCGACCGACGCCATCGAGATGAGTGGGGTTCGTCGAGAGATCGAGGTCGATCAGGTGATCCATCCCGGCGGCGATTCAAAAGCGCGGGGCGGCCGGATCGGCTACTACACCGACGGCGGACCGGCGACGATCGCGTCCGTCGAGAGTCTCCTGGGTGGGATCGAGAAACCCGATTTCCTCGACTTCGAGATGGACGTCTGCGCTTCAGGAAAATCGAATCAGGAGGGCTGTCGGGCCTGCTACGACGCCTGCCCGCACGACGCCGTGGCGAAACCCCGCCCCGACGAGATCGATATCGACCCGATCGCGTGTCAGAACTGCGGGGCCTGTACCAGCGCCTGTCCGACGGGCGCGGTGAGCCTGCGCGAACCCAGCAACGAACGGATCGCTCGCGAGGTCGAGGCGCTGCTCGGAACCGGTGCGGATCAAGGCGGCTGGCTCTCGCGGGGGAAGTCGGGAATCGAGAAACCCATCGTCGCCTTCACCTGCGGCGAGCGCGCCGGTAGTGCGATAAACGAGTTCGGCAAACGCGCCGCTTCAGGCGCGGAGATCGAGTACCCGCCGATCCTTCCCGTCAGCGTGAACTGTGCGGATACGGTGGGCGAGTCCCACGTCGCTCATGCATTAGCCTGCGGCGCGGCGGGCATCGCGGTGCTCGGCTGTGGCTGTGACTGCCTGCATTCGGGTCCCGATCCCAAGGAGGAGCTGGTCGAGCGGCTCAATCAAGCGACACGGGATCTCGGACTCGGCGAGCGCGTCGGCTTCTTCGCGCCCGAGTCGGGGAGTCCCGAGAAGTTCACGGAATCACTTTCCGAGTTCGAGCAGTCGCTTTCGCCCTCGCCGGTTCCGGAGGGCGAGCACCGCGCCGACGGAACCCTGCTTCACAGCGACCACGAGAACCCGGAGTTCTACAACCACGGCTGGACCTTAGAGAGCGTCCGCGCGATCCTCGAACACGCCGATCCCGAGCGCGAGGTGATCCGCGGACTCGAAGATTTCGGCCGAATGGAAGTGAACGACGCCTGTACCCTCACTCCCACCTGTTCGAACCTCTGTCCGACCGACGCGATCCGGCGAACTGAATGGGGCCTCGAGTTCAACCACGAGAAATGCATCAACTGCGGGCTCTGTGAGGAGGGCTGTCCCGAAACCGCGATCACCATGCACGACGGGCTGGATCTCTCCCTGTTGCCGGAAAACCGAGACACAGAGGGCGAAAGCGCGGACGACGATCCCGCCTGGAGCGAGGTGTTCGAGGGCGAGATGCTCGAATGCGCCCGGTGTGGCGACCCCTTTACGAGCGAGCGCTCGGCCGAAAAGATCGAATCGGAGGTCGGCCACCTCGTGGCGAACCTCGCCCCGAGCGCCGAAAAGAGCGTTTTTAACTACTGTCCCGACTGCCGGGCGTTCTTGCTGTATGACCGGGGGCACTGATGAGCGACAACGAAATCTACGCCGCGCGGCTCGAACTGATCGATTTCCTGATTGAGGCGCTGTGGGACACCCCGAGCGAGGAGTTCGTCGAGAACCTGCTGTCGGGGGAGATCCTGACTCCGGACGGGGTCGACGAGGAACTCGATACGGGCTTCGAGAAGCTGCGAAGCTTCATCGACGCGAACGAGGGGAGAGAGATCGAGGAGGTTCAGACCGAACTCAAGCGCGAGTACACCCGCGTGTTCGTCGGCCCACGTCCGCCAGTAATGGCTCACGAGAGCTACTATCGTGAGGATATGGATTTCTTGGGCAAAGGCAAAGCCGAAGTCGAGGCGAGCTACAGCGCGGCGGGCTGGAAACCGCCCGAGCACTACCCCGAGGAGGCCGACTACATCGCCGTCGAACTCGCCTTTCTCCGAAACCTGATCGAGCGCCAGCAGCGAGGAACCGTCGAGGCCTTCGGCTACGAGCGGGTCTTCTTGGAGGAGCATATGAACCACTGGATCGACGAGTGTGCGGCGGAGATCACCGAGTACGCGAACACTGAGTTCTACGAGGCGGTCGGCCACGTTCTCGCAGGAGTGATCGAGTTCGAGTACGAGCTTGCGGGGCAGATGGCGTGATACGGAATGAAAGACACAACGTTTTTATCGTGATATATGCTCACAGTTGAGTATGGCACTTCAGACAGCGCTGGAGCAGAACCCGGTGCTCACGGTCGGCTTTCTGCTCTTTGGGGGCTGGCTCGCGCTCACGACGCTGAACATCGTCGGAAGCATGGGCGCTATAGGAGGCGGCTGGATCGGCCAATCGGGCGTTGGCGGGCTGTTCGGCCTCGGCATCCTGCTCGTCCTCGGCGTCCTGCTCATCTATCTCTACGCCGGTCTCGCCGAGACGGACCCCGCGCCCGAGACCTTCCCCCCCGAACGGCGCTGATGTCGGCGGAACAATCGGGACCCATCGAGATCGAGCCGAGCGATCGCTTCCGCGAGGCCGCACACGAGTGGGGCGACCGCCGGATGCTAGACGAGGAGGAGGCGATGGGTGCGAAGGCGGAACAAGCTCTTTTGGAGATCGAACACCTCGTCGCAAGCCACACCGAAGTGGAGTTCGAGATCGAAGACGGGACCATCCGCTACGAGCCGAGCGACGAACTTTCGGAGTTTCTCGACGAACAGGCCGCGTTCGCGGGGATCAATCGGGAGACCGTCCTTTCGCTCCATGTGAACCTTTTTGCGCGGGTCTTTCTTGACGAGTAAGGAGAGGGTATAAGCCGCTCGAACCATACTGTTAGAACATGCCACACCACAAGAAAAAGAAGACGAAGTGGAAGCCCAAACCAGGGATCGAGACGATAGAGGGTCGGGAAACGTGGTCACACACCGGCCCCCACGAGATCAACGACGCCGTCGTCGACGGCGAGGTGTCGTTCGATTACGGCGACGAGGAAGACGAGGACGAGGAGTAGTCGAGTTCCCAGCCGGCCTTTTCTGCGGCGGTTTCGATAGAAACGAACTCCCAACCGGCCTCCTCTGCGATCCATTCCTCGTTCGGACAACCGAGGACGACCATTCGCTCGGCGAAGAACATGGACATCTCGGTGATTTCTGCGAGGCGCTCTGCGGGACCTGTTCCAGTGCCGTTGAAAAAGTCGGCATCAACCCCGTGAGACCGCTGGAAGTTGTTGATAACATGGGAAGGGACCTCGCCGACGATGCCGACCCAGTCGGCCCACATCGCACTCGCGAAGACGAACCCCGGATCGGCGAGGCGTTTTGCCGCCTCGTAGGTGACGGCCATCGTCATCTCGTCTACGCCGCCACCGTGGGGGCCCGAGGGTTCGGGCGCGCTCGCGAGTTCCTCTTCGGCGGCCGCCTCGCGCGCCGACATGCCGCCTGCCCCGCCCTGTTTTTCGGGAACTCCCACCGGTTTGTTTCGGTTTTTGTGAGGAATGTGCGGCGTCGTTGTCCTCTCGGAATTCGATTCTGACTCCGGCTTTGACTCCTGTTCGGACTTCGACGCCGAGACAGCACCGAGCGATTCGGACTCGCGCTCGAAGTCACCCTCGCCGCGCCAGAACCAGTCGCCGCGGTTCGGTTCCGGCTCCTCGGGCTCGATCTCGATATCGTCCAAGTCGATACTGTCGGTCATCGGTCCTCCAGATCGGAAAGTCCCAGTCGGTCGAGCGTTTCCTCGGTAGGTCGACCCCGTTCGTCCCAGCCGCGGGCCGCGTAGTAGCCACCGAGGAGCGCCTCGAACGCGTCGGGGTCGATCGCTTCACCGCCGCCATCCGCCGCGGGTTCGGTGAGCGCCTCCGGAACTCGATCGGCCTCCCGATCCAGTCCCTCACGGACGTTGAACAGTCGAGTCAGCGTCCAGACGCGCTCGCCCAAACTGGCGAGATCAGCGGGCGAGAGGTCGTAGCCGAGCTCCGAGAGCCATTCTGCGCCTAGGTCGGCGAAACCCTCACCGACGAAGTCGTCGACGATCAGGCTCCACAGCACCGAGCGGCGGTTCTGTTCGGCGATCACCCGGCGAACTCTCTCGAGGTCGCTCCATCCAGTTGAAAGGGACTCCTCCTCGATCGGACGGGCGCGACGATGGCAGGCCCCGCGATCGCTCGTCGCGTAGGCGAGCGCCATCGAACGAACACCCCGCGGATCGTACGAGGGAAGCTCCATTCCCTTGATCGCGGGAATCAGATCCTCGCCGCCAAACGTCTCCCCTGCACGCTCGACCCCATCCGCGAGCGCGTCGCCAAACGGCGTTTTTCGTCCACTGATCTCCTCCAACAGTTCGCGAGCGACGTCGTGGTCCCCGAAGTCGAGTTCGCGCTCGATCAGCCCCGTTTTGCTCGCACGGATCGCCCATGCGATCGCATTGCCGGAGGAGATAACATCGAGTCCGAGGCGGTCACAGCGCGCGCCGAGCGCCGCCACCGCGTCGAACTCGTCGATCCCCAACCCCGCGCCGAGCGTCATCTGCGTCGCCCCACGGGGAACGCTTTCGCCTTCTTCGGTGTCGACCTCGAATCCACCAGGTATGGCTCCCGCGGACTCGCGACCCGTCGAGGCGGCGCGGGCGGCCTCGATGCCGATCCCCGATACCCCCTCGAAACGGTTCTCCTGCCAGCCGCGGGTCGCGAGCGCCCCCACCGTATCCGCGAAGTCCACCGATTCTAGGGTTTCGCTCGTCGCCTGCCAACGCCCGGTTTCCCCGCCCGTAAAGCGCTCCTCGTAGGCCTCACGAAGCGCCGAGTGCTCTTCGGGCGGCTCGCCACGGGCAACGACCGCCTTCAGCCGTTTCGCACCCATGACCGCGCCCGCCCCGCCCCGTCCAGCATGGTGGTCGCCGCCGTCGGCGGCGATCGTCGCGTAGTTCACCTGATTCTCGCCCGCAGGACCGATACAGGCGACGGCCCCTTCGAACGCCTCGCAGGTCTCTTTTGTGTCCCCACCCCACATCTCGGTGACTTCGAGGGTCGCCCCACCCTCTGCGATGACGAGTGCCATTGGTTCCTCGGCCCGACCAGTAACGAGAACGCCGAGACAGTCCGAAAGTGAACCGGAAAGCGCGCCCGCGAACTCACCGCCGCTGTAGGAATCGAGAAACGCACCTGTAAGAGGCGACTTCGTGATCGCCGCATACCGGGGTTCGCCCGGCGCACGTCCGGTGAGCGGTCCAACCATGAACAGAAGGGCGTTTTCGGCTCCCAACGGATCGGTACCGGGATCGAGTTCCGCGTAGAGATATCGCGCACCGAGCCCCTTCCCCCCAACGTACCGATCGAGCCACCGCTCGGGGATCGGCTCTCTCGAAACCACTCGGTCGGTGAGATCGACCCGGAGCAGGAAGCGAGCGGGGCGGCCCATTATGAGACGAATAGGAGCCGAAGCGTCCATAAACCCTGCTATGCGCTCAGACGGAACGAACAACACCGCCTACCTGTCCGAATCCTGATGATCAGACTGATAATCACGTGTGTAATACGATACCGTGAGTTATGGGAGAGAATAAATCACACACGTGTACGCTGTGTCGGTACGAGTACAGCGTCGAACCGCTGACCGATCACGAGGATTTCGACGGGTCGGTCTGTGTCGGCTGTCTGCGGAGCTGGCAGTTCGGGCACGTTCCGCCGATCCGGGGCAAGACGTTCGATGGGCTTTCGGAGATCGGCAGGGAGAAGGTGGTAATGACCGACGACGGCTACGAGTACAACGGGAACGCCGATCGGAGAGCATTGATCCGTGAGGAGTTCGGGATATAGCACCCCTTCTACTCCGATCACTTCTTCGAAAAGCCTGCCAAACCCCTATCACTGGCGAGTCCTGAACCCGAGTATGTCGGAATCGAACGATCTCGATCTCTCGAAGACCGAACAGGAAGCCCTCCACGAGTGTCAGCTCGCCATCGAGTACGTCCATCGTGCGTACGGCGATCTACTGGATTTTCATCACAACCTCGGCCACGCGATGGATCGATTCGACGACGCCGAAGAACTGCTCCGAGCGGGAGATCATGAGGAACACGCCAACGAACTATGGGAGGACCATCTCCCGGCAGGTGCGGTCGACGACGAGTGGTCGTACGAACTCGTCGGCGAGTTTCGCTCCGGGTTCCTCGACGAGATCGAGGAGTTCGAGGCGACCGTCCGCAACGAACTCGCGGACGGTCTCGACCACGTCACCGAACGAGAACAGCAGTCCCAATGGCGCGAGCGCGCTGGGCGGGAGGAGTAGCACAAACCACACCCGAAACATCTTGTTCATCTACTATAGTAGTCGCTGAAACTGTTCACACACCACCTGCACCCCGCGGCCAGCGTCCCGGACCCTGGTTGCGAATCCGCAGAGGAGTGTGGGCTGATTTTCAACGGCTGCTATAGCTAAACTCGATCTCGTATCGAGCGTCCACAGTTCGGTTCCAGTCAAAAATGGAAACTCCGCTCAGTCCCAGTCGTCGTCCGCCGTCTCGTCGTCTCCGCGCGCCCAAAGCGTGACCGCGATGAGCACGATCACGAGCACGAACGCGACTTTCAGCCCGAGTCCCGAGGACCCCTCGTCGGCCTCAGCGGTCTCATCGACCGCCTCCTCGTCGCTTTCCTCGACTTCCTCGACTTCTTCGGCTGCTGCGTCGCTCTCTTCGTCGCCGATGACGCTATCGACGAACGACTGGGCTTCGTCCTCGCCCGTGTCGGTTTCTTCGTCCGCATCGCTGAACAGTCCGTCGTTTCCGTCGGCGGACTGTTCGTTCTCGTCCTCGCGGAGCTGTTTTATGA
This sequence comes from Methanobacteriota archaeon, assembly GCA_022561895.1. Classification (GTDB taxonomy): domain Archaea; phylum Halobacteriota; class Halobacteria; order Halobacteriales; family Halalkalicoccaceae; genus Halalkalicoccus. The sequence goes on from JADFQH010000017.1 coordinate 12,057, forward strand.
CGCCCGCGATGGTCGTCGCCGCCGTCAGCATCGTGCTGACGTTTTTCATCGTATCATCAACGCCATCGGTTGATTCCGTGGATTCGTGCGACTGCCCGTCGTCGTCCGAGAGAACCCCACCCTCGTCGTCGGTGGGTCGCTGTTCGTCCTCGCCGGTGCTGATCAACGATGGGTGGTCGACCGTGATCTCGATCAGAGCCATACCCTATCCCACAGCGGTAACATCCTTAAAAGTGCAGGGGGTCCGAGCGTTATGGTGGCGAAAAATCGAGACAAATCACCGATCAGAAGAGTTATTATTACTCACTTCAACAAACATGACGATTATCCAGATGAAGTACTGCGTGGACTGCGGATGGCTGATCGAAGCGAGCAGCCACCCCGAGGAGTACGAGCGCGGCAGACAAGCGATCGAACACCATCTCGAAACGGGACATTATGTCAGATCGGGTGATGGAGTTGGTCGGGCGGCCGAATCGACCGTCGAGTACGAAACGAAGTAGATCCTCCAGCGCAAGACTGACCCACGACGGCGATCTGTATCCGGGTATGCTCGTCCAAGCAGGGGGTGGTTACAGTGCCCGCAAGCAGCGGGGCTAATACGAATCGAATCGAGGAACGTCTCCCGATCAACGAACTGTTCTACTCGCTACAGGGTGAAGGGAGATTGGCGGGTGTGCCCTCGACGTTCGTCCGCACGAGCGGCTGCAACCTCCGGTGTTGGTTCTGCGATTCGTATCACACTTCGTGGGAGCCGAGCGGCGACTGGACGACTGTCGAGGAGATATTCGGAGAAATCGAGGACCACGGCGCGAATCACGTCGTTCTCACGGGTGGCGAGCCGCTGATCCACGACGCGAGCACAGAACTACTCGAACGACTCGCCGAGACGGGCTATCACACCACCGTCGAGACGAACGGAACGATCGTTCCCGACGCACCCGTGGATCTCGCGAGCGTCAGTCCAAAACTCGCGAGCAGTACGCCGACTCCTGAGAAGGATCCGAAGGGCGAGGGCGAGTGGGCCGAGCGCCACGAGGCGAGGCGGATCGATCTCGACGCACTCGCGGCGATCTGCGAACGCTACGACCACCAGTTGAAGTTCGTCGTCACCGATCGGGAGGATATGGGCGAAATTACGGACTTGCTTGCGCGGCTGGGCGAACAGGTTTCGATCAAGGACGAGAACGTACTGTTGATGCCCGAGGGTGCGACACGCAAGCGGCTGGACGCCACTCGTGGGGAGGTCGCAGAGCTGGCGATGGAGTACGGCTTTCGCTACACGCCGCGCTTGCACGTCGATCTGTGGAACGACGCGCCGGGGACGTAATGGGAATACGGGTGGACGACGAAGCCCACCCATGAGCGAAGCCGTCGTCCTCCTTTCAGGGGGCATGGACAGCGCAACCGCGGCCTACGAGGCTCGCGAGAAAGGCTACGAGATCGCGGCGCTGCACACCTCCTACGGCCAGCGCACGGAGGGAAAGGAGTACGACTGTGCCCAGTGGCTTGCGGAGGACATCGATGCGGCGGATTTCCTGCACATCGAAACCGGCCATCTGAGCGCTATCGGCGGCTCCAGCCTGATCGACGATACCCGAGAAATCGGTGATGCAACGGAAGAGGACGAAATCCCCGACACCTACGTCCCGTTTCGCAACGCAAACCTGCTCTCGATGGCCGTTTCGTACGCCGAGGCCCGCGGCGCGGCGGCGGTGTTCATCGGCGCGCACTCCGAGGATTTTGCTGGGTATCCCGACTGCCGGCCCGCCTTCTTCGACGCCTTTCAGGGGGTCGTCGAAACGGGAACGAAACCCGAGACAGCGATCGCGATCGAAGCGCCCTACGTCGAGTGGAGCAAGACCGAGATCGCAGAACGCGGTCTCGAACTCAGTGTTCCCTACGAACACACATGGAGCTGTTATCGCGAGGAGTCACCCGCCTGCGGGAGCTGTGATTCCTGTACGTATCGCAAAGAGGCGTTCGCTCGGGCCGGAAGCGAGGACCCGATTCAGTACGCAAAGAAATAGGTGGAACCGAAGGAGGTCACACGATCCGCGTTTCGAGAAAGCTTCGAACCCGAGCGCTCATCTCGTCCCACGTGGGATGGCGTTCGAACCGCCGACGGGCAGAGAGGCTCATCGCGACGAGCCGGTCGCGGTCGGTCGCGAGCGTCTCAACTGTATGAAAGATCGCCCGCTCGTCGCCCGGCGTGACGAGATAACCGGTCTCGCCGTCGGTTACGATATCGCTCGCACCACCCGACGCGCTTGCGAGCGCGGGGAGTCCGAACGCCATCCCTTCGAGATAGACGATCCCGAACCCCTCGTGTGTCGAGGGGACGGCGAGCAGGTGGGCGGCTTCGAGGCATGTGGCGAGTTCCGCCTCATCGACCCACCCGGTGAACTCGATTCGATCGGAAACCCCCTTCTCGCGAACCAGACCGTGGATCTCGCGCGTGTATTCACGGTCGCCGCTGCCCACAACGGTGAGACGCCAGTCCGACTCGACCCGAGAGAGGCCGCGAACGAGCGTTTCGAGCCCCTTGCGCGGGATGAGGTTGCCGACGAAGACGATTTCGAACGGATTCCGACGAGCGCGCTCCGCGATCGAGGCGTTCGTGGGATGATGATCGAAGCGATCGCCGCCGGGCCACGCGATAATGCCCGGCACTGAAGAGCGCTCGGCGACCGCCGCCCGCGTCGGACGACTGTTACAGATCACGGCATCGACGGTCGAGAGATACGCGCGTTCGAGTGCGGTGGTAAGAACGCGCTCGATCCCCGATAGTTCGCTCGCCCGGAGGTGATGGACGATCGAGACGATGGGATACTCGACATCGAGGCAGCGGTTCATCCCGACGAGCGAGGGATGACACAGCTCGTCCTGTAGGAGCACGTCAAACGGGCGTTCGAGGTCGCGTTTGAGCCGTCTCGAACGGTTGTGTCCGAGGCGTTTCGCGTAGCTCGTTTCGGGTAACGAGAGTAGATCGACACGGTCGCCCCGTTTTCGCAATCCTTCGACCAGCTGATGATCGTAGCGATACCCTCCAGAGCGGGGTTCGAGGTCGCCGTAGACGACGAGACCGATATGCATCAGACCGCTCGCTCGTAGGCCGCCCACGCGATCTCGTCCTCGTGGAGCTTTACACGAAGGGTATCGACTTCCGGCGCGTCCAGAGCCGCTGTGAGATCATCGACGACGATTCGCGCGAAATGCTCGACGCTGGGATTCAGTCCCGAAAACTCCTCGCGACCGTTCAACAGCTCGTCGCGGTATCGGTCCTCGATGCGATCGAGGGCGGCGGTGAGATCGTCGATATCGAGCAGATAGCCGTACTCGTTCAGCTCCTTACCGACGCATTCGACGGTGAGTTCGTAGCGATGTGAGTGGATCTCACCCTCGGGACCGGGATCCGGTACAGTCAGAAAGTGCTGGGCGACGAAATCGGTCGAAACGCAGACGGTGTACATGGACCGGGGTTGGGACCGGGCAACCAAATAGTTCGGCGTCGAAGCCTCCGATCGTCCATCCGGACGGCTCTCATCCCTTCTCGGCGATCGCCTGCACGGGTCGGCGATCGCCGGAAAACAGCTTACAATCGCGCGCCCGTATTCAGGTGTAGATCAGTCGGTGGAGCTTCGTTCGCTCGTAGCCGCGCAGGCGCGGGAGCGACGTGACGATCGAGTCGTCCTCGCCGCGAAGCGGGCAGGTCGAGACGAGTTCGTCGCTTCGAAGCTCCGAGAGCACACTCCGCACATCGGCATCGTCGAGCGAGAGGCGCTCCGTAAGGGTGCTGAGACGGACGTTGTTCTGTCGCAGGACGGTTTCGAGAATGGCGAGTTTCTCGCCGGCGTGCACGGGCCGATGGACGGGGTCGTGAGCGCTCATGCCATGTCATAGTGAGTCGTACGTATTAGTCGTTTCGGTAATTTAACTACAGTTCGAAGTAACGATTGAACTCTACGAAAGCGGTGGGCAGTGGCGTGCTGATCGCTGGTTGGTGCGTTTTCATTGGATGATAAGTCTGGCGTGAAAAAGACGTTCAGTCGTCGGCCGGCAGCGTGCGTTCGACGCGGGTGCCGTTGTGTCGACACTCCTCTAAGGCGTGTTTGGCTGCCATCCCGGCGTCGTGTGCACTGATTCCGCGACCGACGCCAACTTGGAGATCGACGCCAACCTCGTTTGCGACGTGGGAGATGGCGTCCTCGTAGGAGGATTCGCAGAGGCCGGGACACGTCGCGATGATGTTGTCGCCGCCGACGAAAAACGAAAGCGAGTCGTGTTCTGCGTGCATGTACCGCATCAGCGCGGCATACCCCTGTTCGATGGCGATGAACGTCTCGAAGGCGTCGACCCGGTCGGTGTACGTGCCGGTGACGTCGATCACGTCGAAATGGGCGATCTGTACGTCTTCGTCGTCTCGTTGGGTCTCGGGGAGGATCTCACCATCTAAGATCTCGGTTCGTCCGACATCCTGTGCGCTGCCGGCGGTCTGGAGCACGTCGGTCGCGTCCGCGAGGGCGTCTCTGGGGCTTTGGGCGCTGCCAATACCCATGCTGATCGAGACGGGATAGCGGTTTCTCACCGACTCTTGAATCAGCGCGTGCTCATCGAGGTCGATCCCGTTTGTGACGGCGATCATATTATCGAATCGCGTGAAGAAGATGTAGCCGCCTTCCCGGCCGATCTGCTGGGAGAGATCGGCATAGAGGCGCGACTGGAGGGTCTGGAGATCGACCTCCCGGCGGGGTTTTGGGGTAACGGTCCACGGGCCGTAGTTGTCGATCTGGACCAGCGTGATCTGTGTGATCGTCACGATGACAGTAGTTGGACCCATGCCCTTATTGCGTTTTGGAAATCCCCCGTCGTCGATGATATCTCCCAAGGAGTCCACAAAGACGCTCCCCGAGCGGTTTCAGTACGGGATTCGCGCCGACACACAGATACGCCGGAACCGGCTCGTAGCTCCTCCCCCGACGGAGA
>JADFQH010000017.1:17052-18948 GCA_022561895.1 Methanobacteriota archaeon
GTTACCGTCCGCGACGTGCCACGGCACTTTTCCTCGGGAAGTCGAGAGCACGAGCGGCTCCGGAGGAGTCGAAAAATCCCGTCCGAGGCGCTCGATTGCGTGGATGTCGATCCCGGTCTCACGAGCGAGTTCGTCGGGATCGCCCCGAGCGATCCTCCGGGCGCACTCTCGGATCAGACCGGACGGAGAGAGCGCCCGCCACCCGAGATCGTCGGGACCGGGCACGACGTGGAGCTCGTCAAACCGTGCCCGCGAGAGGGTGAGTCGGTAGCAGCTGACGGGGGTGTCGCGCCAGAAAAAGGCCGCAGCCCCCGGCTTTTCGGTCAGAAGGGCGTCGAGCGCCTCGCTCTCGGAAAGCGCGGCCGGATCGCCTCGCTCGGTTTTCTCCCATTCGTGGGCGAGCCACGTATCGAGCACCTCCTTGCGGGGAACGCGCCGCACAGCCCGCCGCTCTCGCCTCGTAAACCGGGACACACCTTCACAACCGGAACCGGCGGTATAGCTGTTGTGTCGCCACGGACAGCCTTACCCGCCGAGCGAACGACCATCCGATATGCTCCTCCTCGGCGACGCCCACGCGAACGATCCCGACAACCGCGAGGCGCTGCTTGCGGCCTACCGCACCGCGGACGAGGAGGTCGCCCTCCAAGTCGGCGACCTCCTCCACTACGACCTGCCGCTTTCGACGTGGTTCATCGCGGGCAACAACGAGGAGTTCGACGTGATCGAGTCGCTGCGAGGGGGCGACGCCGCCCTCGTCAATCCCGACGCCCGGCCGCGCCTGCTCGCGAACAACGTAGTAGAGATCGAGGGGTTGGGAATCGCCGGTCTCTCGGGGAACTACGCCCCGACGCAGTACGACCGCGAGCGATCGGAGCTATCGGGCGAGAAGCGACGACACTTCGTCCGTAAGGACGTAGAACGCGCGATGGATCTCCCGGACGTAGACGTGTTGCTCACCCACGAGGCACCCCACGGGCTGTTATGCGTCGCCGGGCGGGATCCGGGCTGTGAGCCGGTCGACGCGCTGCTCGAAGCCCTCTCGCCTGACCTCTGTCTGGTCGGCCATTACCACCGCCACAGCGAGGCGACGATCGGCGGGAGTCGCGTCGTGAGCCTCGCGCCCGTCTGGGAGGGGTACTACACGCTCGATGCGGGGACGCTCGAACTCGCGTTCCACGAGCGCTCGACGAGTGATTAGTGAAATTTGAGTTCGACCCGCCGGCCATCGGGATCGCGGACGTAGGCCGCCCAGTCCCGCCCGTAGGCTCCGAGTCGCTCACGAGGCTCTCCTTCCTCGACGGTGATGCCCGCCTCGCGGAGCTCGGAGAGAAATCCCTCGATCGCTTCGAGAGTGTTCATCTCGTCCGAGCGAAGGAGGAGACAGACGTGTTCGCCCTCGACGTCGAACGTCCCATCGACTGGGACGAGATGGAGATGGCGACCGCCGGCGACGACCGCAACGAACGGGAGTTCGTCGTTCTCGAACTTCTCTCGATCGCGAATAGGAAGTCCGAGCAGATCGTGATAGAACGACAGGGCCCGCTCGATATCGCCCACCCGAATCGCGACGTGGTCGATGTCGGTGACTTCGATCATACTGAGCGAAGGAGCGCGGTACTCAAAGCTTCGGGGGAGCAAAACAGTAGGGACTGCTGACAGTACGTTTATATGCCTCTCTGTCGTGTCCGCCGACATGTCCGGACGAACCGCGGGGTGGGGCTGATGGACATCACCGATCCAAAGCGCGTCGAATCCGAGCGTCGTATTCGGAACGACCAGACGGAACGGATCCTCGATACCTGCCCGGTGACGATCCTCGTGCTCGACGCCGATCGGACGATCACCTTCGGCAACGAGCGCGCAAAGGAGGTGATGGGTGCGGACGAGATCGCC
>JADFQH010000272.1:0-2098 GCA_022561895.1 Methanobacteriota archaeon
TTCCGATAATCGGTCGAGCGTTCGACTGGGATTCTTCCTACTGACGCGATCATCTCGACGAGGTCCGATACGCTCCTGAACTCGCCGTACTCCCCGCCTGCACGCTTCGTGATCTCCTCCGAGATGATCGTTCCCATGAAATCGTTCGCACCACACGAGAGCATCTTCAGGCCCTGTTCGTCGCCGTACTTCACCCAGCTCGACTGAATATTCGGGATGTTGTCGAGAAACAATCGGGAGACGGCGATCATCAGCTCGTCTTCGTCCGTGCTCGCACCGCCGGAGACGACACCACGCTCGAAGAGCGGGGTCGACTGATGGATAAAGGAGAGCGGCACGAACTCGGTGATCGCACCGATCCGATCTTGGAGATCCCGGATCCGTTCGAGATGCATGACGCGGTGGGCCTCGTTCTCGACGTGGCCGTACATGATCGTCGCGGTCGTATCCAGTCCGACGGCCGCGGCCGCCTCGATCGCCCGCTCCCACTCATCCGAACCGATCTTGCCCGGACAGATCACTTCACGAACCTCATCAACGAGGATCTCCGCGGCCGTTCCGGGCACGCTGTCCAGCCCCGCTTTCTTGAGCTTTCCGTAGATCTCCTCGTAGCTCCAGTCGGTCCCCCGGCGGGCGTGATAGGCTTCTTCAGGCGTCATCGAGTGGACGTGGACGCCCCCGACGCTCATCGCCTCGATCTGTGAGACGTAGGTCGATGGATCGGTCACGTAGCACTCGGGCGGTTTGAAGTTTAACTCGGGGTCGTCAGTTCCTCGAAGGATCTCCAGATGCTCGTCATCGAGTGCAAAGGCGGGGTGGAGTCCAGAAACGGAACAGACCTCGTAGATCCCCAGATCGAGCGCATCGGAGACGATTTCTCTGGATTCGGCGGGCGTTTTGGTGAATCCGGGGTGCTCGACATCGGACTCGCGTTCGAAGTTGCTCGCGGTGTCCTTGAAGTTACAGAACAAGCATCCTGTATTGCAGGCGGTCGTGACGTTGTTGTTGAGGTTCGTGACGAACGTGACCTCCTCGCCGACGACCTCGGCGCGGCGGGCGTCGGCCGCTTCGAGGATCAACTCCTTTCGCTCGGGGTCGATGCCATTCGATCCCGTGCCTGCGGTGAGGAGCGCGATTCCGTCGTCGACCGAGAGCCGCTCGCCCGCCCGTGCTTTTTCGAGCGCGTTCTCGAAGGACTGGTCGGTCTCCGGACGGTGGTCGAACGCAAAGTCGCGTGCGACCTCGGGCTCCACGGCCATCATCCTATGGCCGCCGCCCACGGGTAAAAACCTGACCGATACCGGCGGTTTCCTCGGTAGGGAGGGAAAGCGAGACACCGATAGCGATAAGCCGTGACGGTCGGTATCGGCACCCAGTGGACGCGATCTTCTTCGATATCGGCGGGGTGATCCTCGATTCGGCCTCCGTTCGGCGGGCGCACGAACGGTTCATCGCCGAGCTGCGGAACGAGCACGGTCTGGACGACCCCGACGCGGCCCTCGAAACGTGGCGCGCCGAGTTGGGCGCGCACTTTCGCGAGCGCGAGGGGACCGAGTTCCGGTCGGCTCGCGCGGGCTACGAGCGGGCGATAGAGGCGCTCGGTATCGAGGGCGAGTGGGAGCCGATCTTCGAGCGCGCCCTTCGAGAGACGATCGAGCCGAACCCCGGCGCTGTCGAGGTGATCGAGTGGCTCTCGGAGCGGGATCTCCATCTCGGCGTAATAAGCGACGTCGACACCGCCGAGGGCCGCCGAATCCTCGATAGATTCGACGTTCTCGACCGGTTCGACTCGATCACGACCTCGGAGGAGGTGGGGCGAACGAAACCCGATCGGGCGGTGTTCGAGCGCGCGCTGGAGAAATCGGGGACCGATCCCGAAACTTCGTTGATGATCGGCGACCGATACCGCCACGATATCGAGGGGGCGAAAGGAGTAGGCATGCAGACGGCGGCTTACGGCGCGTCTGCGGGACCGGCGGTCGATTATCGACTCGATTCGTTGGATGAAATCCTCGACATCGTTTAGGGGGCGAGCGCCTCGATGGTTCGCTCGGCCATCGCCTCGTCGGCATTCGAGGGGACGACGACGATCGGCTCG
>JADFQH010000272.1:2108-4124 GCA_022561895.1 Methanobacteriota archaeon
TCATCGATGCGCCCCAGGCCCCCACCCGTCCAAAGGTCGAGCCGATCGACAAGCTTCGGACATATCTCGACCTCGGCGGGATGCTGTTTGCGGTCAATGAAGGCAAAGGTCACGCCTTCGCCGACTCGATCGAGACGATCGGCTCGGTGATCGGTGCGGTGTCGGCGATCGTCTCGAACTGTGTGCGCGCCTCGTCGGATGTTCCGGCCACGCCGAGTGCCTCGACCATCTCCTCGGTGACTTCCTCGCGGGCCTCCCCGCGATCACCCGCTTGCCACGCCCCGGCGATCCGGTCGCCTTTCTCGGGGAACCGGTGTGCTACAGCCCGCCGATACCCCTCGCCGCTCCCGATGTAGTAGGCGATGTGCCCCCGGATCGCCTCGCGTGCGTCCTCTGGGTCCTCGGCGACCGCCGACGGGACGTACGGCGAAACGACGATCTCTTCGAAATCGCGCCCCGCGTCCTGTGCCGTGCGCTCGATGGTTTCGAAGCTCCCTTCGAGATCGTCGAAGGGGATCATATGGGGCAGCCAGCCGTCGGCGGTGCGGCCCGTCGCGCGGCGGTTCGCCTCCCCGAGTGCGGCGTTGTAGACCGCGACGTCCCCCGAGAGGGCCGGAAAATCCTGTACCGAAAAGATCTCCCCGTCGTACTCGACGCGGCCCTCGCCCGAGGTAAAGGCGTGGACGAGATCCGCGGTCTCGTGGATCCGGCGGACGGGGCGGTCGAACTCGACGCCGTGGAGATCCTCGATAGCTTTGGGCGTGCTCGGACCGATGCCCAGCCTGATGTCGCCTGCAGCGAGGTCGTCGAGGGTGGTGGCCGCGCCCGCGAGCACGGCCGGCGAGCGCGAGAAGACGTTGACGATGGCCGTCCCGAGCGCGGCGTCCGTGTGGGGGGCGATCGTCGCGAGCGTGACGAAGGCGTCGGTCCCCCAGAGTTCGTTCGTCCAGATCGAGTCGTAGGTCAGTGAACTAATCCAGTCCGTGAACTCGGCGGTCGGTTCGGCTGCCGGGAGCAAGACACCGCGTGTCATACCCCCCGTTCGCAGGATGGGGACAAGAAACCCCGCGGTGTGTCAGAGACGCGCGGCGAGCGCGGGCAGGAGTTCGGTCACGTCCTCGTGGAAAACCACATCAGCGCGGCCGTCGTGTGGCGTCGAATCGAGGTTACAGACCACGAGAAACGCGTTTCTCGCGGCGGCCTTTGGGAGTGAGGCGGCGGGTTCGACGGCGAGCGAGGAGCCGACAGAGAGAAAGACGTCGCTATTTCGGGCGCGGCGTTGGGACTCGGCGAGGATCGCCTCGGGCATGGACTCGCCGAACAGCACCACGTCGGGTTTCAGGAGACCGTCACAGTCACAGCGCGGCGGGCACTCGCCATCGCGAAGGCGCTTGCGGACCGGCTCAGACATCGTTTTTCCGCCGCAGTCCATGCAGACGACGCGCCGGGCGTTGCCGTGGAGTTCGAACAGCTCCCGAGAGCCGGCTTCCTGGTGTAGCCCATCCGTGTTCTGGGTGATGACGGCGTCGAGTTGGCCACGCAGTTCCATCGTCGCCAACGCCTCATGGGCGGGATTCGGTTCGATGTCGCCGGGAAACATCGCCTCGTGCAGTTCCAATCGATCCTTCCAGAAGCCCGCCGGATCCGAGAGAAACCGCTCGATGCGGAAATCCGCGGGATCGAACGCCGCGTTCCAGATCCCATCCTCGCCCCGGAAGTCGGGGATCCCCGAGGCGGTGCTGACGCCCGCGCCGGTCAGCGCAGTAGTTGAATCGGCGTCCCGGATCGCGCGCGTAAGCCGAGAAATCGCGTCGTCCATACCGCCGGTAGTCGAGGGGCTCAGATAACGATCCGGGTTCTATACCGTCGGACAGAGGCTTTGATAGATGTTCGCCGGACCGGTCCGGTGAACACTATCAGCCGTTCTGTCGGACGGTTACCGCCGAAACGCGAACAGCCGTCGCAGAGCCAGTTGTGTGCGGAGCGTCGCGTTCGTGAGACCGAGGCGAAAGCAAA
>JADFQH010000273.1 GCA_022561895.1 Methanobacteriota archaeon
TTCTTTGGCCTTGTCGGCGTCATGCTCGTGACCACCCTTGTCGTCGCCACCGCATGAGCCTTCGCCACATTTGCCTTCGCCGCACTTGCCTTCTTCGGCCTCCTCGGCGTCGCCGGCTCGGCCTTGATTGGGTTTCTCGCCCTCGTCAAGAGCCGGGAACGGGATGCGGAACTCACCCGACAGCGAGACGACCGTCGCCCCGACCACGACGACACAGGCCGCCGCCAACAGTCGAAAGGTGACCCGTTCGAGTCTGCGGGGCAGGAAGATTGCAGAGAGGACGACGACAAGCAGCGGCGAGGTCTGGAGCAGCGGCACGACGATTACTACGGGGGTGATTTCGAGCGCGGCGAAGTACGCCCCGATCCCGACCGTACTCGTGATGCCCGCGCCGAGATACCATTTCAACTCGGGGCTCAGTCGAAACGACGCCGTTGGTCGAGCACCCGAAAGACGGAGATAGCCCACGAAGCCGAGCGTTGCGACGATCGCCTTGATCGCGAAGCCGGGCAGAAGCGGCGTTCCCTCGGAAAGCCCCATTGAGACGAAGATCGGCTCGAAGCCGATGAACGCGGCCGCAGCGAGCGGAAGGAGGAGTGAGAGACCGACCTCGTGGAGCGGGCAGTCGGGATCGTCGGTCGCCGTCTCCCAGGAGATGACTGCAACGCCACAGACGATGAGGACGATCCCGATAAGATGGGTGGGAGTGAGGGTTTCGCCGAGAACGGCGAGGGCGAGCAGCGTGGCGAAAAAGACGTTTGCAGAAACGACGGGAGAGGTCCGGCTCGCACCGATGGTCTGGACGCTCTTGAACATGCACACCCGCGCGAGCAGCGATCCCGAGAGACCTGCCGCGACGAACGAGAGCACCGAGAGTCGAGTCAGGGCGTAGTCGGGATAGTGAAGGATCGCTGCGGCCGGTCCGATGAGTACGACGTTACAGACCAACGAAAGGAGCATTACATCCGTGACGCTCCCGCGGTCCGTTCCGAGTCGCACACAGAGATACTGGCCCGCGAACGCCAGCGCAGCTACCACGGAGAGTGCGATCCCAAGGGAGTGGGCGGGCAGCGAGAGGGGCACGTCGCCTCTTCTCGATCGACGAGCGGGTTAACTGTGTGGCAAGCGGAAACCACACGGAACGAGTCGTAATGCCTATGCGACTAACAGCCGGATAGCTGATAAATGAAGGTCACCGACGCCCTCGACAGCGCTCTCTCGACGCTGATCGTAAAACCCGCCGCGGTCCTGCCCGCGTACTTCGTCGGCTACGGTGCCGGCACCATCGCACGGACCATCCCGTTTATCGGGCTGTTTCTCGCCTACCTCCTCTTGCTCGCACAGGGGCGGCTTGCGCCCCTCGAAGAAGCGCTCATGGAAACCGATTTCGACGCGCTCGACGATCCCCAAACGACCGATCCCGACGCGCTTCCGACCGAGCAGTTGGACGAGGCGGTTGCCAGTCTCTTCACGCTCGATGTTTTAGCGGTCATCGGAGTTTCCATCCTGCTCGGTCTCGTCGTCTGGATCCTCGTCGAGTCAGCCTTCCACGCCGGGCAGATTCACACGGTGTACGCCGCCCTCCAGGGGAGAAAACCGGTCGAATCGGGCGTTTCGGGTGCGATCCGCGATACGAAACCCTTCGTCGGTCTCCGGCTGTTGGAGTACGGACTCTACCTACTGGTGACGCTCGTCTACGGCCTCGTCGTCTTCGTCGCGGCCGCCGTCTACGCCGCCGACCCCGGAATCGGGCTGGTCGTCGCCGTCGGAGCCGCCCTGCTCGCCCCCGTTTGGCTACTCTTGCTCGTCCTGATCGCCGCCGTCTTCGTCTTCGCGCCACAGGCGGTGGTCATCGACGGCGTGGGAACCGTCGGGGGACTCAAGCGCGGCGCGGGCTTCATCCGGCGGCGTCCCGGCGCGTTCGCCGTCTACGTCGTTATCGCGATCGGGATTTCGGCGGCGATCGGCGGCGCAACCGCGCTCCTCTCGTTAGTTGGAATCTCGAACGTCGTCTCGCTTCTCTCCCTACTGTTCGTCACCCCCTTCCTCCACCTGCTGAAGACGGGAATCTACGCCGAGGGCGGGCGGATCGACACCCGACCGCTCCTTTCGGACGAGGGCCGAGGAGCGCGAGCGCGCCTCCGTACGGGCTGGTCGACAAGCATGGGTTCGCTTCGTTCGTTTACGTTCTCGGGAACGGGACTCACGCTGACGGCGGCAAGCCTCCTGCTGTTCGGTCTCGGAACGTTGGGCGGCTATTTCGCGGTCGGCGAGTTCGCGCTCGAAACCGACGACATCGGCGACCCAACGATGGTCTTCGGAGCCTTCCCGCTCGATACGTTCGTAATGATCGCCGTAAACAACTGGCTCGTCGCGGTCGGACAGACCTTTGCCGGGTTGGCCCTCGGGATCCCGACGGCCGTCAACCTCCTCTTTAACGGGGCGATCGTCGGGATCGTCGCCGGAGTCAGTACCGATCTTCTCACCGTCGGCGCGCTCGTCGTCCCCCACGCCCTGCTCGAAGTGCCCGCGCTCGCGGTCTCTGGCGCGATCGGTCTCCACCTCGGGCGCGTCGGCTGGCGGCGCGCTCGTGGGAAAATCGACGATGCAGCCCTCGCCGAGGAGATCCGCCTCGCCTTCTGGGTGCTCGTCGGTCTCGCGCTCGTCTTCGTGATCGCCTCGTTCGTCGAGGCGTTTCTCACCCCCCGAATCGCCGGCTGGCTACTGTAGTTCCAGGTGAAACACCGGGGTTGTGAATCCATCACAATAGTAGTATCATTTATGATAGCATGTGAAATAATCAGGGAGAACAAGGGCGGAAAGCGAAGGTGCGGTCGCATCCGGCTATCGGAGCTGGTAACGAGGAAATCGCGCGCGTAACCCCTCTCTTTCGATAGGTATGTTTCGGTTGGAGCTACGGAACGACGCCGACAGTCAGAAGCGTCCCATAGGTTCGGTAGCGTTCGACCATTGCTTCTCTGCGCTCCCAGTCGTCGGTCGGGAACGCACTCTTCTCGGGGATCTCGACCTCCCGATCGGGGATGTTGTCCTGGGAGGCGACGTGAAAGCCCACCTTTCGAAACGCTTCGCGGTACTCGGCGCGCGACCAGCGGGTCATCGGGACGGAAATGCTCTCCTGCCAGTCATGGGAGTGAACGTTCTCCTCGTAGTAGTTCACCGCACAGAAGAAGGTTCCACCGGGGCGGATGATTCGGACGAGTTCCGAGAGAGTTTGGTGTGGATCGCTCGCGTAGTAGAACGCCTCCATCGAGAAGGCGTGGTCCACGCTGTTGGAGGCGATCGGGAGGGAGTCGAAATCCCCGATGAGGAAGACGAGATCGGAGTCGTCAGTGTACGAGCGGGCGTTTCGCGCCATCTCGGGCGAGCCATCTACTCCATATCCCCGACCCGCGTTCTTGGTATCGCGCAGCGCTCTGAGGGCGTAGCCGCTTCCAGTGCCGAGATCGAAGACGGTCTCGTCCGCCTCGACGGGCATGCGCGCGAGGACGTGTTTGGCGGTGTGCCAGTGGCGATCCTCCATCCCCCGATCTTTCCCTTCGCTCGCCCAGTCATCGAACTCCTCGCGGACGCTCATATCGAGTTCTCGACCGGCGACGACAAAACGGATTCGAAACGCGGAGACGGCTCCATCGAGACGGGGCATACTCGGAAGGGCAGGGAGTTGGTGTACTATAGTAGTCGTTGAAACTGGTTACACTCATCGTTGCGAAATGACGTTCAGATGACGAGCGTCGCCAGCCCGAGAAAGATGAAAAATCCGAGGACGTCCGTCGCGGTCGTGATAAAGATCGTCGCCGAGGTGGATGACCCGTCGCTGTTAGCGCCAGCGGTCGGTCAGTTCCCGGTCGACGCGGTCCTCGTCAACCTGGATCCGAACCCGGACTCCATCCTGCCGATTGTCGCGGACGTGGCAAGCTCAAACCGTAATCTCCCCGTGTTTGCCGTGTCCGAGTCGACCGACGGTCCTCTGATTCTCAAGGTCATGCGCATGGGGATTCGCGAGTTCTTTCCCCGCCCTCTCGAGGTCGCCGCGCTCAGCGAGGCGATCGGAAGGGTCTCGGTGAGCCGCGTTGACAGCGAGCATGCGGGAAAACGTAT